>DATIAI010000554.1:0-17339 GCA_035458065.1 Algoriphagus sp.
AATAAAAGGAAAAAAATCGTGCTTCCTGCTTATCTCCGATACCATTGTCAATCAATACTACCCGGTCCCCGTCCACTGCCAACAAACTTCTCATGGCCCAAGAGCAGAGGTTGTTTTCATCTGCAGGGTTTAAGCGAGACCAAATTACCTTTGGGACGACACCGAACATTGCGCCTCCATCCAGTTTAAAAAAGCCTGTATTTACTGCGTATAATTCCATGTGGGTTTTGGTTATGGGTTAAAAAACCAGAAGCAACCGTGTCTCAGAGACAGATTGCTTCTTTTAGTATGTAATTGGAATTGACGCTTCCGCAATCTCAAATCTCAAATTATAACCTTCAAATTCTTATTCTACCACGACACCCATTGAGCAGAATTTCTCAATACGTTGTTCGATCCGTTTTTCGGGTTTGATTTTATCTAGTTCTTTCAAAGACTTCAGGATAGTTTCCTTGATCGTTTTTGCCATCAATTTCAGATCCCTGTGAGCTCCGCCCAAAGGCTCAGGAATGATGTCGTCTACGAGCCCGTTACCTTTCATATCCTTGGCAGTAAGCTTAAGAGATTCTGCAGCCTGTTCTTTATAGTCCCATGATCTCCACAGGATCGTGGAGCAGTTTTCAGGGGAAATTACAGAGTACCAGGAATTTTCCAACATCAACACCCGGTCACCAATTCCGATTCCCAAGGCTCCACCTGAAGCTCCCTCTCCGATAATGATACAGATCACGGGAACTTTCAGCATAAACATTTCTTTCAGATTTCGGGCAATTGCCTCACCCTGACCTCTTTCTTCTGCTTCCAAACCCGGAAAAGCACCCGGTGTATCGATCAATGTCACAATCGGCTTACCAAATTTCTCAGCCATTTTCATTAAGCGAAGAGCCTTGCGATAGCCTTCGGGATTTGCCATCCCAAAATTGCGCATTTGTCGCTGTTTGGTGTTTCGTCCTTTTTGCTGGCCAATAAACATGACCGTGCGACCATCCACATCTCCAAGTCCACCGACCATAGCCTTGTCGTCTTTGACATTTCTGTCCCCGAAGATCTCGATGAAGTCGTGGGTGATTTCATAAATGTAATCCAGTGCGTAAGGACGATCCGCATGCCGGGAAAGCTGCACGCGCTGCCAACGGGTGAGGTTTTCAAAAGTTTCTTTTTTCAAAGCAAGAATTTTTTCCTCTAAAGACTCAATATCGCTGCTTAAGTCAATATTCCGACCTTTGGCAAGGTCTTTCATCTCTTGAAGTTTTTGCTCTAAATCAGCAATGGGTTTTTCGAATTCTAATACCATTTTGGTGATTTTTGGAAGGAACAAAGATAAGGATTATCCCATAGTGACAAACCCCGGATTTTGGCTGAAACAGAATAATGACTTTAAAAAACTATTGAACTGAATTAGAATCAGATAGAATGTGGAGCAAAAATTATTAAATCCATATGTTGTAAAAAAAGATCATTTCCCTACCTTTGCACCACTTCAAACGAGGAGTACACAAACGGAGTGGTAGTTCAGCTGGTTAGAATGCCTGCCTGTCACGCAGGAGGTCGCGGGTTCGAGTCCCGTCCATTCCGCATAAAAAATTGAGAAAAGCTAAACCATTAGGAGTGGTAGTTCAGCTGGTAAGATGCTTGTCCCGATACATCGGGAAGGTCGCTTGTTAGCAGTTCGACGTCCGTAAAAAAAAAGGAGTGGTAGTTCAGCTGGTTAGAATGCCTGCCTGTCACGCAGGAGGTCGCGGGTTCGAGTCCCGTCCATTCCGCTTAAAGCCTTGAAGAAATTCAAGGCTTTTTTGTTTTAATTCGGTATTGGGTTCGAGTCCTCCCGATTCTCGGGACAGGCTGTCCATTCCGCTTTAAAGCCCGAGAGAAATCTTGGGCTTTTTTGTTTTTATTTATTTCACCGGAAAGGTTCGTAAAGATTTTTTACCTCAGAGGCCACTGGGAAAAAGGAGATTCGTAGGACTTAGTCCTGTCTTGAACTTCAGTCCTTTTCCTTTTCTCGCCCCTTTTTCAAGTATAATGAGACAAAGCTTCGTTTTTTTTGGCGACCGAAAACCAAGGAAAATCTGTGCTCACCTGTGCCATCTGTTAGAAAAGACCTTTGCGTCTCCGGGGTGAAATCAAACTACACTTTCATCCACCAACACATCCACATTGGGGTGAAGCCACAGTAAGGATGCCGGGAATTGGGTGCTCACTTCCTCTTTTAAAAGCCGCTCAAATGCTTCTTTCTTACCGCTTCCGGCAATGAAAAGCAGGATCTTTTTTGACTGAAGAATCTCTCCCACTCCCATGGTCATACCAAATGTGGGAGGCTGTTTAAGCGACTTGATCATTCCATGATTCATGGTGGTTTCTGCCAATACGCAGACATGAAATCCAGGGCGGAGGACCTCGCTAGGTTCGTTCAAGGCAATATGCCCATTGACTCCGATTCCTAAAATGCAGATATCCACCGGACCGGAGTTTTCTAGTTGCTCTTTCATCCGGTCACAAGCCTCATCAGGATTTGCTGCAAATGGATCTATGGTCAGGTATCGCCCCGATGATATTCCCAAAGGTTGGATAAACTTGGTCTGAACATCATATTCAGAGGTGAAGGTCGAGCCGAACTCCAAACCGCCCCATTCGTCCAATTTTACAACTCGCAATTTAGAGCAAAAGTCTGGCTGGTCTTTTTGATGATTTACCATTTCGGTGTAAAGCCCCGACGGGGAGCCACCACTTGCCACACAAAAAAGCAAATCCGGCTTTCGATCAATTTCTGCCTTGACCAATTCAAAGCCTTTTTTGCTCATTTCTGAGAAATTGGGTAGGTAATGAAAATTCATGAGTCAATTTTTTCCAAGATTACTAAAAAACCGCCAAGGGCACCACTGCTAATTTAGCCAACGTATATCTGTGTCAAATCTCATTTCCTATTTCACAACTAATCCTTCCAATTATTCATTAATCCAGCCTTACCGACTTTTCACCATTCAACTTTTTAAAGCACAAATCTTTCCCACGACAATGCTTATCTTTTTGGTATTAAACCTTACAAGACGATCCACCAACATGAAAAACCTCTACTTGGGAATTACCACAGCATTGATTCTGTCGGCTTCTCCCCTTTTTGCGCAAAAGAAAGATCCCAAGCCTGACCCGCTCAAACAATCAATTCAACAAACCATCGACTCCAGGTTTGCCGATATGACTGAACTCAGCGACAAAATCTGGGCTTACGAAGAAATAGCTTTTCAAGAATCCCAATCTGCGGCTGCACTATCTGCTTATGCAGAAGAATTAGGCTTCAAAGTCACCCGCGGTGTAGGGGAAATTCCAACAGCATTTGTCGCAGAATATGGTTCCGGAGCTCCGATCATTGGCGTTTTGGGCGAGTTTGATGCGTTGCCGGGGCTATCCCAAAACAAGGTTCCCTTTAAAAGTCCCCTTCATGAAGATGCTCCGGGACATGGTTGTGGACACAATCTGTTTGGAGTAGCATCGCTAGGTGCTGCAGCAGCCATAAAAGACTTGATCGCCGAGGGAAAAATCAAAGGAACTGTTCGATTTTACGGAACACCTGCAGAGGAAAAATATTTTGGCAAACTCTGGATGATTCGTGCCGGACTGATGGACGATGTGGATGTGATGATGGACTGGCATCCGGCTGCTGAAACCAAAACTGCGGTTCAAAAAGGGTTGGCTTTGGTGGATTTTATCGTGGAATTCAACGGTCAGGCAGCACATGCTTCTGCTGATCCATGGAACGGACGGTCTGCTTCCGATGCATTGGAGCTCTACACCAGCGGAATCAATTATTACCGCGAGCACATCAAGCCAACCGTAAGAATCCACTATCACATCCAGGATGGTGGTCAGGTGGTCAATGTGGTACCGGATTATAGCCGTCTATGGGTTCGGGTCCGGGACACCAGTCGAGAAGGTTTGGAGCCTGTTTGGAAACAAGTGGAGAAAATGGCCGCAGGTGCCGCTATTCTAGCGAATGTCGAACACAAAGTCACCCTGGTATCCGGAATTCATGAAATTTTGGTCAACAGAACCGGTTCGGCAGTTTTACAAAAAAACCTGGAGTCACTTGGTCCAATAAGCTACACTGCTGAAGAACAAGATTTTGCCAAGAAAATCCAGGAGGCCACAGGCAAACCTCAGGTCGGAATCCTATCCGAGATTACCCCCATGGAAGAAACCGAAGAACACAGCATGGGTGGAAGTACCGATGTGGGAGATGTGAGTTGGGTAGTACCAACTATACGACTGAGCGCCACGACGGCACCCAATGGTACACCTTGGCATTCTTGGGCGGTAGTAGCTTCCGGCGGAATGTCCATCGGACACAAAGGAATGGGCTATGCAGCCAAAGCCCTTGCCATGACCATGGTCGACCTGTACCAAAACGAAACGCTGAGAAATGAAATCAAAGCTGAATTCAAGGAGAAAAAAGGTGACTATGTCTATAAAGGAATTGTACCTGCCGGTCCTCCTCCATTAAATGCTGGGTATTGATTTTGATTCCAAATAAACTGCTGCGTAAAGCATTCCAAGCAGGAAAGCTTTGCGCAGTAGTACTTTTAAAAAGGGAAAAGACTTGATAAAACTCCTAAATTGCCAGTGATATCATTCCTTCCAAAATTTCTTTACCCATGAAAACATTCTGTATTCTCTTTTTCCTGTTGATAAATTCCGCTGCTTTTGGTCAAAACTCCGGCGCAGCTGACAGCATACAAGTTCAAAATCTCATCATCCATTCATTTGATGAGTTATTCTCCAAGCTGGACTCCAAGCGATTGCATGAATTCTATACGGATGATTTTCTATTGCTGGAGCAGGGTGAAGTATGGGATAATAAGATTATTGCCGAATATTTTGACCGAGCCATTTTAAGTCCTAATTCGCCGATTAGAACCAATCGCTTTGAATTTATCAAAACCAAAGTGGAAGGGAATCGCGCTTGGGTGGCTTATTGGAACTATGCCACTTTTACTAAAGACGGGCAAATCGTCCGGGATATCAAATGGCTGGAAAGCGCTACAGCGATAAAAACTGATCAGGGCTGGAGACTGGATATGCTTCACTCTACGCGGGTAGAAAAGCCTTAAAAGCTCTCATTTATTATTCAGTATTAAGCTGTCAAATCTACCCTGAAGTTGAGGGTTATAGCTTCTGCAATTAGTTTGAAAGTAATTTATACTTTTGAATTCAATGATAGTTTAAATCGTAAAGAATACATTTTACTCTACTAGGAGCAGCTCGAGTCTAAGGTTGATTAAATAGTGCTATTCCATTTCAGAAAAAGAATTGCTGGTTCTTTATTGAATTTATGCTTGAATGGTTGGAAAAAATCAACCTCAATATACACTTTTAAAAAAGCGCCAAGGTCTCTGCTCTACATAAGTATTACAAAAACCTTGGCGCGATAAAATGTTAGGACAAATACTTGTTTTTAAACAAGCCCTAACTCACAAATGAACTTTAAAATTTAAAATGACCTCTATAGGGATAGTTACCCGCATCGATGTCATCTTTCATATCCAACCTACCAGAGACACCGGCGAAAACACCTTCACCACTACCCTCTACAATTGGATGCTGACAACGCCCTAAGATCTCCAAGCCCAAATAAGAACCGTCTTCGGCACATCCCTCATATTTTGCCTCAAATTTGTAGGCTGTCCAAAAAGACCCTGTCCCCCCCTTGTAGGTACCAATAAAGAGTTCTCTTCCTTCCTCCAAATAAACACCGCTTGGAGTACATCGGTATGTATCTATAAATACATAAAGGCACCCTTCGAGATCCCCAGTCATCGTGATTCCATAGGTAGCACCCTGACTTGCAAAATCACATTCATCGGCTTCATCAAAAAACCCAATGCCAGAAACCTGCATGGCTCCTGTAACCCTCAAAGATGAAGATGCCAAATTATCCTCTGCAAAATCAGCAGATACAGGGAATTCAGTACTACAGCCAGAAATGAGAAGGCAGCAGCAAAAGATCAGGTAAACAAAATTTCTGTTTTTCATTGTAATCCTTTTGTTAGATGGTGTATGAATAATTAACAACTGTAAAAATCTTTCGCATTTAGCAGAAAGCACTTTTAGAATTAACTTAAATAAAATAAAAGGAATCAAACTGAGATTTAAAACAATAAAATTTACACTGTTATAGCATCAAAGGCAAATTGATTTTTGCAAAAAAATGAAATCTTTAATCTTATATAAAAAAAATACAAAATACTTAAAGGTAAAAATCATGAGGATAAGTTTTGAAATTTAGTAGTATAATTATTTTTAACAATTCTGTAAATAGTAAACTTAGTATCAAAAATATTTGGTGACATTATTTCAAAAATATAAACTCAACTACATTTAATTATTTCATGTAGCAAGTATTACTAAATTTTAGTGTAAAATAATAATAAAGACCCAATTTCAAATAACAAACTGTCCTAATTAGAATTTTTACCACGAAAACAATATATATTAAATGCTCACTCTTGAAAAGTCAAAAGTGAATAGCTGGGATTTCACCATCCATCTACCTTCCAAAGGAAAACTATTTAAACAACTTTTCCAGAATCTTATAAGTAATCAAATAGGTTGGCCTGACTCCTTCCATTCCCAAAGCTCCCGAAGCCAAAGTGCTCCCGGTTTCAAGAGGATTATCCGAAGCGTAATAAGCGTAAAGGACTTTGACATTGGACCTGATGCTACCCCGGATTTTAGACGCTGATTGGATAGCTTTTTGGTAATGGGCGCCTTCCATCTCTAGGCCAACTGTCTTCCAGGAAGATTGCATGAAGTAGGTCAGAATATCCCTGTTTTGAAGGGATGTACCCAATACGGTGATCATTGATCCTTCATAGACACCCAGCCCATAACCTTCGAAATCCTCCTTTTTCAATTCATTGCGGAAAGGATAATTATCAGCAGTACCTTCAAACACGTGGGAGTTTGGCACCATCAGATCCCCTTTGCCGCCGTGTAAAATCCCTGCTTTTCCCATAATGGATGTGGAAATCACATTAAGGCGATGTTTTTTTCCATCCTTGGAATAGGCTTTTAGCAATTCATCAAAACACTCGTAGGCCTGCTCGCCAAATGCATAATCCATCACCACAAAGACCGGTCTTTTTTCTTTTTCCTCAGGAAGTGCAATTCCAGGAATCAATGTCTTTTTCTCTAACCAGGCTGTGTCTATGATCTGAGCTCCGATATTGGTACCGGACTCATCAGGAAGGTCAATAAATCCATGCTTTTCGGCGTATTCCCGAATGGCTTTGCCTTGGTTGTTTTTTCCTTTGACAGAAATATCCATGACAACACTTTCAATTTCTTCGTAGGTATTCAAGCCCAATGCCTGGTGACCATAAATCGTATTGACAACCGAATGAAGATTTGCTGAAATGATATGAATTGGGCGCTTCAGCAAATCCAGGTTCATCAGTGTTTCCTTAATCCTGTCAGCCCAAAGTTCTCCATAAACGTGATGCCCAACCCGCTCACGCAAAGTGGCTGAAAAGCTGATTTCCCGATCCAATCCCTGGGTCGTCTCATCCATAGCCAGTTTTCCCAAATGATAGACAATAGAAAAAAGGCTGTTGGAGTTTGAGCTTCTGGAAAATTTATCCACAGCCCACATCGTCTCCTCAAAAGTCCGTCCGATAATATGACTGAGATACGCACTGGCAGTTTCCTTGTCAAATTCCTCCCCGGAAAGCTCCTTTTTCACAAATTCCTCGAGCATGGTCCAGTTGGAGGAAATTCTTCCTTTGGGATCTGTGCTGTTGCGGAGAATTTTTCGGGATTCGATGTATAGGAAAGTCAGGTGAGTGAGAATATCATAGATATCCGATCTGCCACGTGTCATCTCCACATACATGATCTGATCATCCAGACGATAACAATTGCGCTTTCTTCTTGGAGGAATCAATGGAATCAAATGGGATGT
The DNA here is from genome assembly GCA_035458065.1 of Algoriphagus sp. Classification (GTDB taxonomy): domain Bacteria; phylum Bacteroidota; class Bacteroidia; order Cytophagales; family Cyclobacteriaceae; genus Algoriphagus. Next base: position 7,955 of record DATIAI010000554.1, read on the forward strand.
TTCATAGCCTTCCCGGCTGATAAGACGCACAAATCGACACTCCTCGATTCCTTTGGGAAGCCGTTCCATCACATAGAGCAGCCCATCCAGTTCTAGTTTTTCAGGATCAGTCACTGAGCCGTAGATCTCCGGGCTCAGCGTCATGAGCGCATTGATCAGGCCTTCACCGGAAATCCCCATGGGTTTGTAGCTGCCACGGTTAAAAAGATGGCGCATAGTGATGTATAATCTCTCGATGGCACCTCTGGACTCTTGGGCTCTGGTTCGTTTCATCTGTCTATAATTTGTATTCAATGGTCAGATGGAATCTCGCATTAAAAACAACCTTACATAAATATGAGGCTCTGATGATGCATGATTCCATGGGTTGAAAAAGGTTAAATTCAGCAAAAATAGGACTTTCCGAGCAATCATGATGAATTGCTTACTATTCAAAAATCAGAAAAAATACGCAGGACATCACACCCTTGGCCTATTTCTTCTGCAACAGCCTCTGTTTCAGCTGGACACCGGCACCGAAATAGGCGATTGCAGCTTTGGCCATTATCCCAAACCTAAGTTCTGGCTCCAGAATTAGCATTTCTCCAAGGGTGAAGGGTTTGGAGACTTTCAGAAGCGGGCCAAAGTCAACAGTAGGATGAATCTCATAGCTGGTTACTTCCGAGTTGTTCGGTGAAACCTGATCCCATCCTGCAAAAGTTTTAAATACAGGGCCCGCCGAAATAGTCATCGATTTGGCGTAAAATCGATAGAGTATAGGAAAAGTGAGGTAGGATTCTCTGATCTTAATATACTCTGAATAACCTCCTCCCTCTGGAAAAGGAATGAAAAAATTGAAATCTCTTCGGAAAGTGTTATAAAAAATCCCGGTTTCGATTCCACTTCTTTTGGTGAGGGTTCGCTCAAAAACAAAACCCAAGGAAGGTAAAAAGCCCTTATCAAATTCAAATTCTGCCAAAACTGAAACTCCCAAAGAGTTGGTTTTTGAATCTTGGGATAGTGCCAAACCAACAGAAGCGACTATTAAAAAGATACATAAAGCGAAAGTCTTGTAGTAGGTAATAAAATTCATGAGTTGATTTTAAAAATGAAGTCAATCGCCAAACTACTAAAAATTGGTAGAAGAAAAACTAATTAGTAATATAAGTAATTACAAACAGAAGGGACTTCCAAGCTCAATTATGATTACTTGAGCCTTTTGTCGCTTGGTTCCTGGTTTTTGATTCTTGATTCTAAATCCTTGTCACTCAAGTCCAGTTACCCCTTCAGCCTATCCGCAAAGTACTTCTTCAGCTTATCCACCTTAGGTTTGACTACAAACTGGCAGTAAGGTTGCATTCCGTTGAGGTTGAAGTAGTCTTGGTGGTAGTTTTCAGCAGGATAGAAATTGGTAAAAGCTGTGATTTCGGTGACAATCGGTTTGTCAAATAAGTGCTTGGCATTGACTTCCGTTTTCAAAAGAGTTGCAATTTGCTTTTGAGAATCGGAATGGTAAAAAATAGCCGAGCGGTATTGAGGGCCCACATCCCCTCCCTGTCGATTGAGCGTTGTTGGATCGTGGGTAGCCCAAAAAACCTCCAAAAGACTTTCCAAAGTGACTTTTTTAGGATCGAAATAAACCTGGATCACCTCGGCATGTCCCGTAGTTCCGGTACAAATCTGCCGGTAGGATGGATTTTCGATCAGTCCTCCGGCATAGCCCGAGACCACTTTTTCCACTCCTTCCAATCTTTGGAAAACGGCCTCAGTGCACCAAAAACAACCTGCTCCAAGGGTAATTACCTCTAACCCATCAGGAATTTCAACAGTGGTTTTCGGTAGATTCAGTTCATTGCTCATAGTGCTGTTTTTAGGAGGTCAACAACCAAAAATTCACTTTGGTTTAACTCGACCGACAATCTTGAAAGGCCCGGTTGGATTTCCCTTAAGATCAATCGGTTTACCGTCTTGGGTGACATGGATAAGTTCTTCTTGATACAACAGCATCATTTCATTATGAATATCCTCCATGAACAGCTCCCAATCCTCCGGAAACATCTGTCGGACAACTTCTGAAGGACAAAACGGCTTGCCTTTTTTCCTCCTGCAATAATCCATAATAGCCACTCGCAGCACTTCCATGCTTTAAAATTAGTGGCAGATCATCACAAAAGCCGGTGGCAGATTTCTTATGGTAAATTTGACTTCCAAATGTGAAAAGAACCTTTTGAATAGTTTTTTCAAATGGTAGGAATAGGTAATTATAACCATTTTCCCCTTGGCTGAAAGGGAATCCCGGCAGTTGGCCAGAATCTTGTCAGTGACGTCTTTGGGCAATATGATAAAGGGCAATGAAGAAAGAATATAGTCAGCTTTTCTACCGTGCAGGTACTTGTCAATATGTTCGGCAGAATCACAAATGATTTTGACGTTTGGCTGAGGGAATTGCTTTCTCATCGAATCACAAAATGACTTGTTGATTTCGAATACCAACAACTCACAATCTGGGGAAAGCCTGTCTATAATCCCTTGGGTAATACTTCCGTCTCCTCCTCCCAATTCCACCACCAATTTGGCGCGCTCGATATCGGTGAAGGAAAGCATTTTATTGACCAAAGCCTTGGAACTAAAGGACAGGGCTCCTGTGGTACTCAGATTGGAATACAGCTCCAACAATAAATCTGATTTACTCATAAATTGAAAATGACCGTTGAAGATACCCGATTTTGACTTATATTTTCGACCTCACTCTAAAAACTTAACAGTACTTTATGGCCCAAAAGGCTGAAATTCGCTCCACTTTACCGCATCGGGTACAGACTATTTTAAGAAATTTTTGGGGTATGGCCCTGATTTTTATCGGGTTGATGATCCTATTCCGAATTGCCGAAATTGTTTTAATTTTTAAATCCCATGTACTAAATTTTTCAGCATTAGATGTAGTCCTTCCTGGCATTTTCCAGGATTTGGTATGGATTCTTTATTTCCTTGGACTGCTGTTTATTATACATGTTTTGTTGAGCTTGGTTTCTGCCAAAGTTGCCAGGATTCTCCTTCAGGTCGCATTTACCATTTTTCTGATTATCCATTTGGCCTTGGTTTTTTATTTCATGAAAACCCTCTTGCCTCTTGGCAAGGATCTTTTCGCCTACAACTACAATGACATGATGCTGACCGTGTCGGCTTCAGGCCAACTGAATGCTGTCAATTTGATCCTAGGGGCTGTTTTTACCGCATTTGTTCTGGGATTGCTATACTTAGGAATCAAAGTTTTCAGCTTTGGTTTGAAACCTTATTTGGTTTTAACAGCAGCGCTATATGTAGGACTTATCGCTGTTACCTTCGCTCCATCGCTTACCGGTTTGGAAGCCAGCGAAACCAAAAAGAACGTAGAGTTGAACAAATCCCGCTACCTGACCGAGGAGGCATTTGACCATTGGATGTATGGAGGGGAGTTTTATTTTGACTTTTATCTGCGTGGAACAAATGATGACCTATTGGTCAAAAAGGAATTCACCAATGACGAATATCCTTTCCTTCATAAAAATAACTACCCCGATGTCCTGAGTCCCTTTTTCGACAGTTTGACACAGGCACCTGACCTTGTTTTCATCTTTGTGGAAAGTCTTGGAAAGGCTTATTCGGGCAAAGACGCATACCTGGGCAGCTTCACTCCTTTTCTGGATTCTTTGGAACAGCACAGCCTGGTTTGGACTAATGCACTTTCGTCTACAGGCCGGACTTTCGGTTTGTTTCCAGGTGTCTTTGGTGGGCTTCCTTTTGGGGAAAAAGGATTTTTGGAACTCTACGCGGAATATCCCTACCACAATTCCCTGCTGAGTGTCTTGAAAGACAACGGATATGAAAGCCGGTTTTTCATCGGTGCTGACCGGAATTTTGACCACGTTGCAGATTTTCTGAATTACCAGAAAGTTGTGCAGCTGGAGGATGAAACAACCTTTTTCCCAGAATATAACAAAACACCGTCAAGTACCGGATTTTCATGGGGGTATCCCGACAAGGACCTTTTTGAGAATGGGCTTCGGAAACTTCCTTCAGAAGTATCTGCTCCTCAGGTAAGGATATTTATGACCCAAACTTCCCACGACCCTTATACGGTGCCTGAAAGGGAGGTATACCAAGCTAAACTCAGAGATCACCTGAGCAATTACCTAAGTTTGAGCCAGGACAAAGTTGCTGAGTACCTGGCCTACGAAGACATTTATATGACCGTGCTATATGCCGACGATGCAATCCGGATGTTTTTTGAGAAGTACAAAAACCGGCCGGAGTTTAAAAACACAATTTTTGTAATCACAGGTGATCACAGGCTTCCTGAAATCCCCATGTCATCCAGACTGGACCGTTTTCATGTTCCGATGATGATTTATTCTCCTCTATTGAAGCGAAATGATTATTTCAAGGGAGTTGCAAGTCATTATGAAATCACCCCTTCCCTGCTTGCTTTGTTTGAAAAACATGATCTGATCGACCTTCCCGAAGAAGTCATCTGGCAAGGACAGGTATTGGATACTGCCCGTAACTTCCAGTCCCTCATCGCCATGCCGCTGATGAGAAACAAGAATCAATTGGTGGATTACATTCATGGAGAATTCTTCCTTTCAGACGGGCAGGTTTTCCTCGTTTCTGACGGCATGAATATCGATCCAATTGAGGACGGAGACGTTCTAAACAGACTAAACGGAGAATTCGAGGAATTCAAAAACAAGAACAGCTACATGGTTCAAACCCGAAAACTCTTACCTCCTCCGGTCCTTGCTTCCGGCAATTAATCTGATTTTTGGCGAGTCTCTTTGAAAATCTGGGTAATCAAGGGATAATAATAATTCCAGAAAAAGCTTTGTCTATCTGTGTAATCCGATGCCACATAAAGTCCACGCCAGAGGGTGGGCAATCCGTAGAATCGTGAAGACCCGAAATTTCCGCGAAGGTCTGAAAAATCGCCCGAGAAGTAATATTGGCTTCCTTTTTCAAGGTGCCGTACGACAGCTGCTGGGAAAAACCTGGGCAATCCCATACTTCTGAGTCGTTGAAGCCCCTCTGATGTAGGATTGATATCATAATAGGAAATCACCTGATAATCACGCTCAATCATCACCACATCAAACCAATCCGGATAAGGAACAACTTCAGGAAGATTGAATCCGTGTTTGTTAACTTTTTGGGTTCTGATCAGAGGTACTTTGTTCTGATAGTCAGTTTCATGCAGCAATGCCTCGATCTCACCGCTTTCTTTGATAAAAATCAGACCTGGACCACTTAGATTCCAGGACTCATGCTGGCGCTGGTACTGCCGTACCATCCAGGTCGGAATTTCTCCATTGACCATCGTATCCAGTTCGTCAAAGTATCGCCCGATCCATCCGGTCCACTTCAATCCCATTAAGTTTTCAAATTCAGTTCGGATGAGTTTTGGAGTAGGTGATGCAATGGAATTGAACTCTGCAACGACAACTTTACCTTCTTCCTTGGCCATCCGGATGAGCTGAATATCTGAGTAATCGAGGCCTCCATAGACTTTTTTACTGATGAACTCGCGCTGACTTTCATCAAAATCTCCCTCATAAACCCCATAAGAATCAGCCAAGTAGATCAGATCACTTTTCGCTGCCATTTCACGGATCTGCTGTTCAGGTTTACCGGATAGGTCTTTATGGATTCCAAAATCTGATTTCCCATTTGGGAAGAAACCAAGGTAATCCTGTTCTCTAACATAAAATTCGCCAGATGTTTTTTTGTATTTGAGATGATCCAAGGTCCAGAAAAGTCCAGCATGCTCCTGATACGTATCATCACTGACTGTTTTGTCAATGACCAGCACCTCGAGCTGCCTTGCGGGAATTAAATACCAGATTGCAAAACTCAGTAACGGCAATCCGATTGCCAGAAGCAGGATAGGCCAGAGCCTGAGAATATAGAGCTTTAATTCTTCTTTCATCAGTATTTAATTTACTATTCAGTGGTCAATTAGCCTGACCCGTACCGTGCTACCGCTGACAGTCTGGGTTTTGGGGAGATTTCCGCAGGGTTAATTTTTAAACCCCATGTATGACCTTTGATTATAGCTTGATTTCATTGGATAAGTCAGCCTAGAAACGGTACTCGAGTCCCAGGGAAAGGTTGAAGTTGTTTCTGTAGTTGTCAGTACTCAGTTCATCCCTGCTATATCCTGTAAATCCAAAAATCATAAATCGATCGGACACCAGCTGTTGATAGCCCAATCTGGCCCGGTAGGAATTAAGCAACTGCGACTGGTCACGAGTCTCCTCATCAGGTGATACACCTGTTCCCAATTGTAAGCTGAAGAAGTCCTCTGCGGTCTTGAAGTAATAGCGTGCTGTAAATTGGCTGGAGGTGCTGGTGCCTGCCTCGTCGGGAATGACATTCAAGCGCATGTTGAACCACCAGTTGCCTACATATTTCCCAACAGATCCTGTAAAAATGTGAGTGACTTCAGAAAAACCGAGGTATCTATACCCTCCTTCAACTTCCCAAGCTTTTTCCAGATTGTGAAAGTAGGATGCCCCGAATCTGAATTTCGGAAAAAAAGACGCTCCGGAACCTCCGATATTAAGGTAGGCATAGCCGTTTTTGCCAATTGATGGATAAGCGTCCAATTCAACCAAAGTTCCAAAATCATCAAACCTTGCAGATTGAGTAACCCGGGCAATCAGTGCTCCAGTCAGCTTGGTTCTGGTTCTGCCATAAACTGACCAGGTATGCCAAGGATCAATTTCATCTTCAAAAGAATCATAATCATAGGTGGCCCCAACCGCACTGACCATTTTCAATCTTTCCAGATTCTTGATGTAACTGAGCATTCCCTCTTGCTTGTAACCTTTATCAAAAAGCGGTTGGACCAAATCATAGGCCTCATTGTATTGATCACGGTAATAAAGCAAGCGAGACTCGCGATAGATAATTTCATCCGGAGTTGGGGAGCCGAGATTGGTTTTTGCCCGAGCCAGGATTTGATCTGCTTGGGTCAGGTTTTCGGACCAAAACAAATTGTCCAAATAAGCCACATACCCGTCCGTGTACTTTGGGGAAGCAATAATTGCCCGCTCCAAGTAAATATTGGCAGAGTCATTTTTCCCTTCCCAGGCATAACTCCTGCCTACCAAAATCAATATATCCGCATAGTTTGGATACTTTTCCAAAGCACGAAAAGCAATCTTTCGTCCTTCGATATATTTATCATCAAGAATCATCTCCCTGGCTTGAACCAATAGCTCATCAGGATCGAATGAATCTTGGGCATTTGAAGAGAAAAATGCCAAAAACACCGCAAACCCGGTTAATAATAACTTTTTCATCATGAGGTAGCTTGTGCGCTTAAATTTTTCTTGTCCTCAGCTTTCTTGAACCCGGTGCGGATCATAGACCCCCATCCTCCTTTTCCTTTGACGAAGTCAAAATGGCCCATTAGTCCCCAGAAGACAATTTTTGGATGAACCACAAACGGCTCTGTGATTATCATCCAGATCAGTTTCCGAAGGTCCTTTTTATCCTTGTAGTGATTGAATGCTATCTGTTCATACAGCACGCTAAATGATGAAACCAGCAAAGACAAAAGGTACATCATGGCAAGTAAAGCAAAAAAGTAGACAGCACTGAAATCTCCGATGGCCAGCAAAATCAACGTATAGACCACTCCGGCAAATTCCAGAATCGGTGCAGATTTCTCAAATACGGACCAAAATGGATAGGAAATCATTCCCAAAACCCCATATTTTGGGTTGAGTCGCATAGCCTGATGAAGTTGCAAAGTCTCGATCGTCCCCCTCATCCACCTGTTGCGCTGACGGGAAAGAATCTCTTCACTTTCAGGTACTTCTGTCCAGCAAAGTGGATCTGGAACGAATGCCACTTTATGTGGAATCTTCTGCTCGTCCATGTATCGCCTCATTCTCACGACCAACTCCATATCTTCACCAACAGTCTTTGGAAAATACCCGCCCACCGCTTTTACCAGATCTTTTTTGAAAAATCCAAAAGCTCCTGAAATCAGCATCAATCCGTTGATTCTAGACCAGGCCATCCGCCCCATAAGGAATGCCCGGAAATATTCTACCACTTGAAATTTACCCAACAATGACTCCGGCACCCGATAGGTGGTCACCGTACCATCCTGTACATCGCAATTGTTTGCAATCCCGATTACCCCACCCACTGCGATCACCTTTTTGTTGGTTTCTTCCATAAATGGCCTGACCATTCGGGTAATCGATTCGCTGGAAAGGATACAATCCACATCGATACAAGCCAAAATTTCCAATCCGGCTATGTTGATCCCGGTATTGAGCGCATCTGCTTTTCCTCCATTCTCTTTGTCGATTACCGTCAGCCGGCGAAAGGACATGTTTTTGGATCTGTAAATTCCCCGTACTGCTTTGGTTTCGATCTCTGGATTATAGGCATAATTGGTTTTCTCCAATTCAAATGACCTGATAAGTTTTTCCAAAGTATCATCCTTGGACCCATCATTGATGATGATCACTTCAAACTTCCCATAATGAAGAGAAAGCAAACTCTGCGCATTTTGCACAATATTCTGACCCTCATTGTAAGCTGGAGCCAGGATGGAAACCCCAGGAGAAATTGGAGAGGTAATGATATCCCCGTAATCCGCAAACCTGTTTTTTCGAAGGTAATCCCGCATTTCCAATGCACTCAGCACCATCAAAATCATATAGATCACAATCACTGAGAAGCTGAGGATTAAAAACATCAGCCCGAAAATTTCCAGGATCAGGTAAAATAAGAAACTATACATTTTGCAACATTGGGTCTAGAATGTGATCCCTCATTTCAATTATATCTTGGCTTGGATTGATCAGTGTAACTTCATCGAATTTCTCTCTATTCAGTTGGTAGAGGCACCTCAAATAGATGAGTTTGGTGCTAAAGTTGGTCTCTCTCTGGATTAAGTTCTGCAAAATTTCAGATGATTCGGAATCACCGATTGAGGAAGCTGCTTTAGCGGCTGCCAAAACGAGGTTAAGGTTTTGAGATCTCAGACAATCATTGATAAAACCAGCCTCCATGTGGGCCCCCAGAACGAAATAGGTTTCAAGAATTTCGATTTTCTCCTCATCTGAAACTCCTACTGCCAGGGTAGCCAAGTTTTCAATCAGGTCAACCCTACCCAGCATTCGGACCAGTTTGTAGCCAAAAATCCGGATTGATGAATTTTTTGAATCAAAAAGAATTTCAAGTTTCAGGTTTTTTTGCTGGCTCACAAACTTGATGATTCTCAGGTAGTTCATTTGCTGCCAAAGCGAAAGTGGATAGGTCTGATCTCTCAGAAATACCAAATCCACCTTTTCGGAAAGGTTCAGCAATGTGGCCACTGCTTGGGACCGGATGTGAAAATTGGAAGAGT
>DATIAI010000555.1:0-3517 GCA_035458065.1 Algoriphagus sp.
CTGGAAACCTACTTCCAATCCAGGAAAATGTTTCCATCCATATTCTGAATAATAATTGGAGTAGAGACCAGCACGGATGTCTGTTTTATCACCCAAATTAACCAACTGCTCCAGAAAAACCCCTGTCAAAGTCCGGTCGTGATTACCGAGGTTGGTGCTTTCGATTTGCTCTTTTCTGACCTCCAAGCCAAATCCGGTGACGCCTATTTTGCTTTTGTAACTTCCATTGGTTTCCAATGCAAAGACATCTGAGGTATGGAAATTTTGATAAAACTCCGGTTCATTCTTTCGAAGTCGATATTCATCCTCATTCCTTCTCCAATAGCCTCTGGTATTGAGTGAAAATGCACCTGAATTAAAGGTGTGACTCAAGGAACCCAAAGTTGTCTGGATACTTTCCCATTGGTCGGGGAAAGCCGAAGTATAAAATCCATTGGCTCCAAAAGTCCTGTCAGCATAGGCGATCATGGCCCGCATGGAATTTTTGGCATTCAGTTCAATTCCACCTTCGTAGAAAATATTGCTTACCTGATAATCGGAATTGTACTGATGACCATTGGAATCGTCATAAGAAACTGCAAGGTTTTGCCTGTATTTTCCGGCAGGAAGTGATCCTGCAAAATTGATCCCCTTCATCCCAAAATCTCCCGCATATCCCTGAAGTCTAAGGCTTCTGGTATCGCTCAGGCTGGTAATCACATTCACCGCTCCAGTGTAGGCATTTTGCCCAAAAATCCGGGATGCAGGACCCTTCAAAACCTCCACCCGGTCGATATTGACCAATGGAACAGGAATATTCATCATGTGGTGACCAGTCTGTGGATCGCTGAGTTTGATCCCGTTGAGCAGCATCAAGGTCTGCTCAAAGGATCCTCCCCGGATCCCGATATCCGCCTGCACTCCCGAAACTCCACGCTGACGCACGTCAACACCGGGGACAAAACTCAGAACTTCCTGAAGGCTTCTTGCAGGAGTGGTTTCAATTTGTTGCCGATCAACCAAAGAAATGTTTCTGCTTTGTTTCGAAAATGGAATCTGAATCCGGTTTTCCTGGATGACAATCTCATCCAGTTTTTGGGTAGTGGTGTCAGTTTGTGCTTTTGCTTGAGCAGCCAAAACGGCTAAACTTCCAATTAAAAGTGCTTTTTTCATCGAGGTGGTTATGAAATTTGAGCTAAAGGTAAAGGGCTTTTTTCCCTCCATCCAACCAAAACGGAAATCTAAAATTTGATAAATGGTTTTTCATTCATCAAAAAAGCATTTATCGAAACCTCCATTCTCCCTATTTTCGGGCCCAAATAAAATTTGAATGAGAAAAATGAAATTACTTGGATTGACTCTGTCGCTTTTCCTTTTGACTGGAGGTCTCTCCGTTTTCGCGCAGCAAGCAAAAGAAAATAACCAAAAAGATTTTGAGGAATTTCTGGACCGCAGAGGAAACAGCTATCGAACAGCTTCCGGAAAACCGGGAGAAGCCTACTGGCAAAACGCAGCGGATTACCAGATTGAAGTAGCGCTGGACGAAGCAAACTTCAAGCTTTCCGGAAAAGTCACCATCACCTATACCAACAACAGCCCCGAATCCCTCGATTTCATCTGGCTTCAATTGGAGCAAAATAGATTCACTCCAACTTCAAGAGGAACCTTGACTACACCAGTCCAAGGAAATCGATACATCGGTGATACTGACGGTGGAAATGACATCACCAATGTGAATGCGAAAGTTGGCGCCAAGGGAGCCAACTCCAGCAAATACCTGATCGAGGACACCCGAATGCAGGTTTGGTTTGCGGAGCCAATCCCAGCCAAAGGAGGCAAAGCCACCGTTTCCATGGATTTCTCATTTAAAGTTCCTCAAAAAGGAATGGACAGAATGGGCAGATTGAAAGTGAAAGACGGCTGGATTTATGCCTTTGCGCAGTGGTATCCAAAAGTTGCGGTCTTTGACGAAATCGAAGGATGGAACGTGGAGCCTTATCTTGGTGCGGGTGAATTTTACTTGGAATACGGAACTTTCGACTACAAAGTGACCGTGCCTTACAATCACATCGTGGTTGGCTCTGGCAAATTGATGAATCCCAATGAAGTGCTGAGCAAAGAGCTTCAAAACCGATTGGCAAAAGCAGCCTCAAGCGATGAAACTGTCTATTTGGTTTCTCCTGAAGAAATCAAAAACACACAACTCACGCGACCGAAGCAAGACGGAACGGTGACTTGGCACTTTAGAATCCAAAATGCGAGGGATATTGCCTTTGCCACATCCGATTCATTCATCTGGGATGCTGCCAAAATCAACCTTCCGTCCGGCAAAACAGCTTTGGCTCAATCCGTTTATCCAATGGAAAGCAACGGAAAAGAAGCCTGGTCCAGATCTACCGAATACAGCAAAGCGTCCATCGAACATTATTCCGAAAAGTGGTATGAGTTCCCCTATGAAACCGCAACAAACGTCGCTGCCGAAATCGGCGGAATGGAGTATCCGGGGTTGAATTTCTGTCATTATAATTCCAAAGGCGCTTCACTTTGGGGAGTAACCGACCACGAATTTGGACACAACTGGTTCCCGATGATTGTCGGAACCAATGAGCGTCGCTATGCTTGGATGGACGAAGGATTCAACACATTCATCAACCACTACAGCTCCAATGCATTCAACAACGGAGAGTATCCTTCTAATTTGAATCAAACCCGCAGATTCAATTCGTATTTCACCAGCGAAACCCGCGAAGGAATCGACAATTATCCCGATGTAACCGACCTCAGAAACCTCGGAATGGTGGCTTATAGAAAGCCTGGGATCGGTTTGGTGATGTTGAGAGAATATATTCTTGGTCCTGAGCGATTTGACAATGCATTCAAATCCTACATCAAAACCTGGGCTTACAAGCACCCTCAGCCAAATGACTTCTTCAACCATATGGAAAATGTGGCGGGAGAAAACCTTTCTTGGTTTTGGAAAGGCTGGTTCTATGGTAACGGCAACATTGATTTGGGAATCAGTTCAGTGCAGCCTTATGGTGGAAATTATTTGGTGAATCTGGTGAATAAAGGAGATTTCCCGATGCCGGTACTTTTGGAAATCGTCTATGAGGATGACTCGAAAGAGCTAGTAAAACTCCCTGTGGAAATTTGGCAGCGGGGCGACACCTGGTCTCACCTCCACAAAACGGCCAAAAAAGTAAAATCTGTGGAAATCGATCCGGACAAAATCATGACTGATATCAATCTCGGAAATGACCTCTGGCCTGTAGAGCTATACAAATAGTGGCTCTTTTTCAATAGTAAAAATGGCTCTCAATTAGTTTTGAGAGCCATAATTTTTTGGGTGACTTATATCCCCAATCTTTATCCTGGATGGATAATGAAAATATATTCAAGTCAACCCTTCGACGATTCAGTTCACAAATCTTACAACTGGTTGCATCTTGTTTTTCAACCTAATTTCCTTCTTCCATATTGGTATCATTATTCCAAATTGAACAAGACCAATGAAAAACTACTACTCAATTCACCGTCT
>DATIAI010000556.1:0-2334 GCA_035458065.1 Algoriphagus sp.
TGTTTGATGTATTTTTAAATAAGTGATCCAATGCATGGTTGTCCAGAAAAGCCACTGCTTTTACAATTTTGCCATTATTGAACTCCAGTTTCCATGCATATTCATTGTGATATATTTCTCCAGATTTGGTGGTAGATGTCCCTTCCCAGTGCAACCAGACAGTATTTCCATCTGCAATTATGTCAATGAGTCCTGGTTTTATTGCTGTAGCCAGTTGATCATTGATCGGTGTGACCGCTTTGTCCAGAAATTCCTGTTTTCCATTGTAGGTGCCCGAAAAAATCCCATTACCGGAAACCCTCCATTCAACATTTTCATGCAGGAGGTCAAAAAAACTTCCCTTTCCCTGTTGCCATTGTTCAAAGGCTTTGGCAACAGTCTCTTTGTTTTCTTTCGCGCCAAAATTCCCATGAGCTGAGCCGGCGTGAAAAAGAAACAGGATACCCAGTGAAATGAGTGGATAAATTATCTTCATTGTTTTGTTCTTTGAAAATTAATTATCCGGGGCGGCATCGCCCCGGAATATTAACCCCTGACTTTTAGGAGGTGGCTGTAGCCCATGATCTTAAAAGCCCTTTCAGTCAATGAAACCCTTACACCATTTCCTGGCTCTGCAACCCAATCGGAGTAGTCTACGGTATCCCTCAAGGGCCTTTGTCCTTTTGGAATCGCTAAAATTTCAGCTATTTTTTCACCCACTCCCTCTATAGGAGCATCTCCAGACCGAAACAGATTTCTTAGACCTGGTTCATAGTTGTCATAGTCTTTTTGTAGCCGTTCATAATCTTTTATAACGGCCTCATCTTTTGGAAATTCTGCAGCCTCAAAATGAGATGTGCCATCCAAAAAGACACCAGGCATCAGAATAGTGGTTTCAATGCCAAATTGACTAACTTCATAAGCGGTATTTTCTGCCAAAGCATCCATGCCTGCCTTTCCAATTACATAAGGTGTCATAAATGGAGCTGTTACATTGGTAATGCCACTTCCCACATACATTAACAGACCACTTTTCTGCTTTCTCATAATTGGAAGTACAGCTCTGTTTAACCTGTGGGCACCTAACACATTGGTGTTGACTGAGCTTGCAATTTGTTCTGTCGTAAATGCCTCTGAATAACCAATAAACAAATGAGCTGCATTGTGTATCACCACATCAATTGCACCTTCATTTTCCAGCATCAGCTCTACTGCTTTTTGACAGGAGGTTTCAAGAAGAATATCCAGATCAACAATTTCCACTTTCCTTCCGATGCTTTCCGCATAATCTTGAAGGGCCTTTGCCTTATGAACATTTCTTCCCTTTGGCTCTCTTATTCCTGCATACACCCTATGGCCTTTTAATGCCAAAGTTTTTGCCGTGTGAAGTCCCATTCCGGAGCCGGCTCCTGTAATCAGTACTGATAATTTATTTTTGTTGCTCATTTTTTTGAAATTTAGTTGTTCGAAAAAGCTGTTGATTTGGCAAGCTCCTCATATTGAGCCATCGAGGTTTGAATCAGTTCGATCTTTAGGTTGGCATACTGATAGGCATCTTTTCCCATAAAAAAGTGAACGGGGGGCTGTTCTTCCTTGCTTAATGAAATAAGCACTTCCGATGCTTTCTCCGGATCATTGGGCTGGTTTCCGTTAATTTCTTTCAGGTGTGCCTGTTCCATCTCACGTGCCGCTTGATATTCTGCTATAGGATTTAAAGCTGTTTTCACAGATCCCTTTGATAAGAAATTGGTTCTGAAATAACCGGGATATACCAGGGTGGTATGGACGTTAAATGCTTTCATTTCTGCGGCCAAGGCTTCTGAAAGACCGGCTACGGCAAATTTTGTGGCACAATAAATTCCAAAGCCGGGAAAACCACCAATGTAGCCTCCTATAGAGGAAATATTGAAGATATGCCCGGAGTTTTGCCTTCTAAAATGTGGCGCTATATTTCGAATCACATTCAGCGAGCCGAATACATTTACCTCAAAGTTGCTCAAAACCTCCCGGTCAGAAAGCTCTTCCAAAGTCCCAATTAATGCATACCCTGCATTATTTACCAGGACATCAATTTTTCCGAAGTGATCGATGGCTTTGGCTACAGCCTGCTTTACATTTTCATTGTCTGCCAAATTCATTTCCAGCGGAAGAAAATCCTCAGTCAACTCCCCCAGCTCATTAGTCAATGATTGAATCATGCGGGAAGTAGCCGCCACTTGGTAATTTTCGGCTAAGAGTTTTTTCACGAGTGTTAGCCCCAATCCTTTCGAAGCTCCGGTTACAAACCATACTTTTTTTGTTTTCATCGTTCTTTTTTTTGGTTTAATGATGAACCAAAGTTGGCTGGATAGTATA
>DATIAI010000557.1:0-6784 GCA_035458065.1 Algoriphagus sp.
AACAGAGAAGTTAAGCCCTGCAGCGCCGATGGTACTGGGGTTACCCCCGGGAGAGTAGGTCGCCGCCACATTATTCAAAGCCTTTGGAAATATCCAAAGGCTTTTTTGGTTTTAACCAATTCAGGAAATTGAATTTTTTAAAATTAATTGTTAGGAGGCGTGCTATGGCAGCACGCAAGTTTAGAAATTAAGCCATCAGACCTGTTCAATGACGCTTGCCATTTCACCTGGATTATTGTTATTCCGATAATTTTAAAAAGTTAGGAGGCTATATCGGGTGTCTTTTTCGGAAAAGTCCAATGATCCTGATTTTTATCATATACTTGACCCGCATCTGTCAGCCCTCCGCCATCATTCAAAATTTAGCTTTGATTATAAATTTAGATTATGGAACTAAAGTCACCACAAGCCTTGAAATTTGACCTACCAGAGGATGTACTTCAGGAGTTTTATTGTCAGGAGTTGTTGGAATCTTTCCTTCCTTCGATTCCTCAAAGTAGTTTTTGCAAGGATGCCGAGGAACCCTCCCTTTTTACTATTGACTTATACAAAATACTGAACAGACTGCATAGCCACGAATTTCCCAAGCCAATTGAAAAAGAGGTTTGCTCAATTCCTGTTTTGTTGTACGTTCCTGAATTCTCTACAAGCCACTTGTTATTTCATTACGATGGGTCACCGAATTCTGCGGATCTAATCCGGAATTTCATTTTCCTCTTTGGGAATCTCATAAAGAACAGCAAAGCCACAATTATTTCACCAAGCTTTATTCCAAAATCCAAGATCCGAGAGGAACAGGAAATTATTCAAATGGTATCTTCTTATACCAAAGAAACGAGCTTTATAAAATTCAATTTTTCAAGAATAGGGGACTTTTGGTCCTATGCAGTAAAAAACAATTGCACGCTTCTGGTGACAACAAAAAATTACCAAGCGGAGCTGGCCAAGGTTCTCTTTCATTTTTACAAAGGGAAAATCTGGAGTGGTACCCTATCTTTTTATCTCTCTATGTAAGTCATTTTAAAAGATGATTATGATCATGGTATTCCGTTTTCATACAGGATAATTTTATAAAAAATCTAAACGATGAAACAGATTTTTCCTGCAGAAACCCACTCCAAATGCTACCATTGCGGGGAAAGCTGTGAGCAGGATTCAATTGATTTTGATGAGAAAAAATTCTGCTGCCAAGGCTGTAAACTGGTATATGAGGTTCTGGCGCAAAATGATCTTTGCCAGTATTACCAACTGGAAAATAGTCCCGGAAAGAGCCAAAAAGACAGTTCCAAAATTAAAAATCGTTTCGACTACCTGGATGATCCTGACGTTTCTCGGAAATTGTTGGATTTTGCAAATGATAAGGAAAGTCACATCACTTTTTACATTCCCCTGATCCATTGCGCATCCTGTATTTGGTTGCTTGAAAACCTGTTTCAAATCAATTCAGCCATTCTGGGAAGCAGAGTGAATTTTTTAAAAAAGAAGGTTCAGATCAAATTCCTCACTGAAAAAATCAGCCTAAAGGAAGTTGTGAGTTTGCTTGCAACCCTTGGATATGAGCCCAAGATCAACCTTTCCGACTTAGATCGAAAATCTAAAAACTCGGTTGATAGAAAGACACTGACCAAACTGGGAGTTGCGGGATTTTGCTTTGGCAATATGATGCTTTTCAGCATGCCAGAGTATTTTTCTGAGGCAAAACTACTTGGGGAGAGTTTTAAAGATCTTTTTGATTACCTCAATGTGCTCCTTTCTTTGCCTATTGTTTTATATGCAGCGAGTGATTATTACTTGTCTGCCTGGAATGCTGTCCGACAACGGAAAATCAACATGGATGTGCCCATAGTCATCGGGATTTTCGCATTCTTTTTTTATTCCCTATGGGAAATTTTTTCCCAGGGAAATGCAGGTTATATGGACAGTTTGGGAGGTTTGCTTTTCTTCTTATTACTCGGCAAAATTTACCAACAAAAAACATTTGCAACACTGGAATTTGACCGGGATTACAAGGCCTATTTTCCGATTGCGGTGACTCGTATGGCCCAAGACAAAGAGGAAGTTATTCCGTTGGTCAAACTCCAAGTGGGTGATGTAGTGAGGGTTAGGAATGAAGAATTGATTCCTGCAGATTCTATCTTACTCAGCGAATTAGCGAATATTGATTACAGTTTTGTTACAGGTGAAGAGGTACCTGTTCCCAAGAGAAAAGGGGATTTGATTTATGCAGGGGGCCGGCAACAAGGTGATGCGGTACTTTTGGCGATTCAAAAATCTCCTTCCCAAAGCTACCTTACAGATTTGTGGAACAACGAATCGTTTGAAAAACCGAACAAACGGCTTCTGGAGCCATTAGCAAACAGGATTAGTGGTGCTTTTACCTGGATTGTTTTAACTATTGCGGTGTTGGCATTTGCATTTTGGGCTGGAAAGGATTTCTCCATAGCCATTAAGGCATTTACAACTGTCTTGATCGTAGCTTGCCCTTGTGCACTTTCCATGTCCACTCCTTTTACATTGGGAAACACCCTGAGGATTTTTGGAAAAGGTAAACTTTACCTGAAAAATGCTTCCGTTGTCGAAAAAATGGCCTTGGTCGATACCCTCGTATTTGACAAGACAGGTACCCTCACAGATCCTTCCAATGCTTCCATAGAATACCATGGGGTCAATTTAATTTCAGAATCCAAGTCCATTATCAAAGGGATGGTAGAGCGATCTTCGCACCCATTGAGCAATCGGATTAATCTTTGGCTTGGAAAGGTTGATAGGATAAAACTTGACAATGTCAGGGAAATTCAAGGGTCCGGAATTATTGCAGAATACAAAAATCAGGAGTTTAGACTGGGATCAAAAGAATTTACAGGAGCCGGTAATCAAGTTCCTTCCGAAGTGGGTAATCAAGTCTTCTTCAGTGCAGAAGGAGTTATTTTAGGTCAATTTCACATTCAATCTGGATTGAGAGCTAGTGCTTCCCGGGTGGTAAAAAGTTTATCTGACAAATTCGAGATTCATGTGCTCTCGGGAGACCAAGCCCACGAAAAAGAATCCCTAAGTCAACAACTTTCCTCTGATATCAGATTCAATTTCAATCAAAGTCCGGCTGATAAATTGCACTATCTGAAGAGTCTCAATTTCCGAGGCAAAAACACCATGATGCTAGGTGATGGACTCAACGATGCCGGCGCACTTCAGGAGAGTCAAGTAGGAATTGCTATCACTGATCGGGTGAGCCATTTTTCTCCAGCTAGTGACGCCATTTTGGATGCGGAGTCCTTTTCCAAAATCCCGAGTTTTCTGGCCTTTGCCAAAGACAGTCGTCTGATCATTAAAGCCAGTTTTGGATTGAGTTTCCTATACAATATTCTGGGGATTTCCCTTGCTGTCCAGGGCCTGTTAAGTCCGGTGCTTTGTGCCATTCTGATGCCTCTGAGTAGTATTTCTGTTGTAGTCTTTACGACGTTGGTCACTAATTATATGGGTGTCCGCAAGGGTCTCATTCACCTAAACAAACACTGAAATGGAAGTGATTTTTATTCTCATCGGAATTAGTCTTCTACTCGCAGGCACGTTTTTGTTTTTCTTTTTCAGAGCGATGAAAGACGGACAGTTTGACGATGACTACACCCCCTCAGTACGGATTTTATTCGAAAATCAGCCTAAGAAATCAATGAAAGATCAACCAAAAAAAACCAAATCCTATGAATGATTCTACTTTGGAACGGTTCCAGTATGACAACAAAATTGTCAAATATTTCGGAGCTGCTACGATAATCTGGGGACTTGTTGGAATGCTGGTGGGGCTATTGGCCGCCACACAGTTGTTCCTTCCTGAAGCCAATTTAGGAAATCCGTACACAACCTTTGGCAGGATTCGGCCACTGCATACCAATGCGGTCATCTTTGCATTTGTGGGGAATTCCATTTTTGCGGGGATTTATTACTCCATGCCAAGGTTGCTGAAGACACCTATGTGGAACAGCATGCTCAGCTGGTTTCATTTCTGGGGCTGGCAATTAATCATTGTTGCGGCGGCAATTACGCTTCCGCTTGGGCTCACTACCTCCAAAGAATATGCAGAACTCGAATGGCCAATAGATATTGCTATCGCTTTGGTTTGGGTGGCTTTTGGGGCAAATATGATCGGAACTCTGATCAAAAGACGGGAGCGTCACATGTATGTAGCGATCTGGTTTTATCTGGCTTCCTTTGTAACTGTTGCTGTATTGCACATTTTCAATTCCTTTGAGCTTCCGGTTTCTTTTTTCAAAAGCTATTCGGCTTATGCGGGTGTTCAGGATGCATTGGTACAGTGGTGGTACGGGCACAATGCAGTTGCATTTTTCCTGACCACCCCATTCTTGGGAATGATGTATTATTTTCTCCCGAAAGCGGCTAACAGACCGGTTTACTCCTATAAACTTTCTATTGTCCACTTCTGGTCATTGATCTTCCTTTACATGTGGGCGGGACCTCACCATTTGCTGTACACGGCATTGCCGGAGTGGGCTCAGGTGCTGGGTACTGTTTTCTCAGTGATGCTGGTTGCTCCATCTTGGGGCGGAATGGTAAACGGCTTGTTGACTTTGAGAGGGGCTTGGGATAAAGTCAGGAATGAACCCGTACTTAAGTTTTTTGTAGTTGCTGTGACAGCTTATGGAATGGCGACTTTTGAAGGCCCTTTGCTTTCCCTTAAAAATGTAAACGCAATTGCCCATTATACGGACTGGATCGTGGGGCACGTGCACATTGGTGGCTTGGGCTGGAATGGCTTCTTTACTTTTGGAATGTTGTATTGGATGTGGCCAAGAATCTTCAAAACCACGATTTACTCCACAAAACTGGCCAACACTCACTTCTGGCTGGGAACTTTGGGTATCATTTTCTATGCCCTTCCACTTTATGTTTCAGGCCTGACTCAATTCCTGATGCTCAAAGAATTCAATGAAGCCGGGCGCCTTGCCTATCCAAACTTCCTTGAAACCGTCATTCAAATAGTGCCAATGTACATGCTCCGAGCCTTGGGTGGTTTACTTTACCTAGGAGGAGCAGTGATCATGGTGTACAATATGTGGATGACTTCCAAGCAGGGCTCATTCCAAGAAATGGAAGATGACCAGGCTCCTGCATTGGCTAAATCTTACAATCCAAGCGGTGAATTTTGGCATAGAGCATGGGAAAGAAAGCCTGTCTTTTTCACCGTCCTAGCCACTATAGCGATCATTATAGGTGGGGCAATTGAGATTATTCCGACCATACTGATCAAGTCCAATGTACCCACGATTTCTTCTGTTAAGCCTTATACTCCGCTAGAACTTGAAGGGAGAGATATCTACATCGCCAATGGTTGTGTGGGTTGTCACTCTCAAATGATTCGTCCATTCCGATCCGAGACAGAGCGATACGGGGAATACTCCAAAGCAGGTGAATTTGTCTATGATCGTCCCTTCCTATGGGGTTCAAAACGCACCGGACCTGATTTGCACAGGATAGGAGGGAAGTATCCAGACAGCTGGCATTATCACCACATGGAAGATCCAAGATCTATGTCACCTGGCTCACTGATGCCGCCATACCCTTGGATGACAACCAATGAGCTCGATATTTCTGATTTGCCTGCCAAAATCAGAACCCTTCAAAGGTTGGGCGTTCCTTATGCTGAAGGGTTTGATCAACTAGCGACTTCAGAATATGAAAAGCAGGCAGCAAAAGTCGTTGCCAATCTCAAAGAGGCGGGCGTGGAAGTCGCGCCCAATACAGAAATCGTAGCATTGATTGCCTATCTGCAGCGATTGGGAACTGACATTAAGCAAAAACCAACTGCTTCTAATCAATAAATCCTGAAGCCATGTATAAAGAAATTCTTAGATCCATCGAAAACATAGAGATCTATCCGATCCTTTCCTTGATCATCTTCCTCCTGTTTTTTGTAGGAATGTTTATTTGGGTAGTGAAAACCCCCAAGGACCATATCAGGCACATGGAATCACTTCCTTTTGACGAAAACGATTCAACCTCCCCTCAGCCATGAAAAAGTTGATTTCAATACTTGCTCTTCTGGGTTTTGCCTCAATTCCGGTTTTGGCCCAAACACAAGAATCCAATTGGTATACCAAGCTCCAAGCAATGGACTCTAGCCAGTTAACACTACTTGTTATCCTGGGAGTGGTCTTGTTGCTGATTATTCTGCTCCTGGTTTTGATGGTTTATCTGATGTCTTTTTTGTCGACAGTGCTGCGCAAAGAGAATCCAAGCCTTGAAGATGAGCCTTCCTGGTGGGATAATTTCAAAGAGCGTTTTGTAACAGGTAAAGTGGACGAAGTAGGAGGAAAAGAGGAAAAGGCAAAATTGATGGCTGACCACTCCTATGATGGGATTTCTGAGCTGGACAACTTTATGCCACCTTGGCTTCAAGGGGTTTTTGTTGGAACTGTCATATTTGCGGTAATCTATTTTGTAAACTATTCGGTTTTGGGAAATGGCCCAACCAGTGTGGAAGAATACGAGGAAGAACTCCGAATAGAGGCTTTGGCGGCTGAGGTTAGACAAGCCAGTCAAGCAGAGGGAATAGATGAAAACACCGTAGTATTTGATGAATCAGCTTCGGCTATAAGTTCAGGGAAGTCCATTTTTGAAACCAATTGCGTCGCGTGTCATGCGGCCGATGGCGGTGGCGGAGTTGGGCCAAATCTGACAGATGAGTATTGGATTCACGGCGGATCCATCAAGGAAGTATTTACAGTTGTGAAATATGGAGTGCTTGAAAAAGGCATGATCCCGTGGCAGG
>DATIAI010000558.1:0-5058 GCA_035458065.1 Algoriphagus sp.
ACTTGTTGCTCAAATCTGAGATCTTGCGGAATCGCTCTCCTTCGGTCTCGTGTTCATGCTCCATCATGGCAATCGGATTATCGATGTGTCCAAAATGAGGAGCAGAGAGGTGAAAATCATTTTTCACTGCCTCCTCCATGGCTTTGATGTAAGGGAAAAGAATGAATTCCTCTTTTTTCATATGAGCAGTCAATGCACCGGCTGCTCCAAAAAACAGCAACTTGATTTCTGCCAATTCCGGATGTCGCTCCCCATGGACACGGGTGATTTTGTCCAGGTAAAACTTGAGTGCTGGAATGGTGTCTTCCACATATTTATGGTGAACTTTGACGATATGATCTATCAATTCCCCCATTTCCAACCCCTGATATTCGGTGGATTCTCCTGTTTGTAATACTTGGAGTAATTCCCCAATTACTTTTTCGGTTTCCAATCCCCGGGTTTCGCATGCATCGGACAGTTTAATCCCTCCCTTGCAACAAAAATCAATTCCGAAGTCAGTGAATACCTTTGCAGTGCGGAAGTTGTCCGCCACAATTTTTCCCACTTTTTTTTCTGCTAGCTGATCCATAGTTAATATTCAAAAGAGTTTTTTATCCTTTATTTAATTAAATTTTTTTTAGTACTTCAGGTATGATACTCCCTGCCGGATTCCATTTGCCATGTCCTCCAGGCTGGTTGTCATCATCATTCCGGTGAGATGATCCCGGATCGCTTTAAACTTATGATGAACTGCGCAGGGCCGCTTTTCCGAACATTCCTGTAATCCCAATGCGCAACCTGTAAACACCGAATCCCCGTCAATCACCTGCACCACCCGATGTAGGGGAATCTTTTTCCCGTACTCGGAGATCTGAAACCCTCCATTCGGGCCTTTGATTGACACCAAAAGATGCTCCTTGACCAGGATTTGGAGAATTTTCGCAGTAAACGCCTCCGGAGAATTGATGGCATTGGCGATCTCCTTCAGTCCGAGACGCTCTTCTCCTTCCGGCAGTGTGGCCAGGAAAATCATGGAGTTAATTGCGTATTTACAGGTCTTGGAGAACATCACTTGACTGATTTCTTCATCAAATGTAAGAGAATAATTATAAAGGACAAATTTATCCTTTATTATTTAAAAAAAATCTGCCTTCCTAATTTCAGGACCATGTCATCTTTTATTGATTGAAAAATAAACCTTATGCTCTCTCTCATGAGCATTGGAATGTGGGCAGAAATCGTTTCCGTAAATGGGCATCTCCCCAGCTTTTAACAATGGCTTGATAATCCGAG
Organism: Algoriphagus sp.; assembly: GCA_035458065.1. Taxonomy (GTDB): domain Bacteria; phylum Bacteroidota; class Bacteroidia; order Cytophagales; family Cyclobacteriaceae; genus Algoriphagus. The sequence goes on from DATIAI010000558.1 coordinate 1,276, forward strand.
ATTTAAGAAAACCCAATTAACCTCTACCCACCTATGCGAAACCCAATTTGGCTTGCGATTATTAGTGCCGGACTTTTGATTTCCTGCACCAACAGCCCGAAATACACCCAACCTGATTTAGGAAATCGAACGGCTTCCATTCTTGATATCGAAGAATATAGATTTAAAGACCTCAATAAAAACGGGACATTGGACCCATATGAGGACTGGAGGCTTCCGGTAGATCAGCGGATTGACAATCTGATTTCACTGATGACTTTGGAAGAAAAAGTTGGATTTATGCTCATCAGTACCACCCGACTGGCTGGAGATTTCGCTTTTCAACCCGGTGCCCCAAGAGGAGAAATCACCTCGGGATTCAATGAGGAAGATCTGATCCAACAAAACAACATGTTTACCCGGCAGCCTCTTGCGACCCCGCTGATGTCTGCCTCAGGTACAACAAAAGGAGTCAAAGAACGGCACCTGCGTCATTTCATCCTTCGGGCCAATACCAATGCACAAATCATGGCTGAATGGAGCAATAACCTCCAAGCCCTCTGTGAGGATACCAGACTCGGAATTCCGGCGATCGTAGCTTCCAATCCAAGGAACCATATCACCATGGACGCGGCAATCGGACTGAGTCAGGGAGCTACGGTTTTTTCCAAATGGCCGGGAGAATTGGGACTTTCCGCCACCCAGGATTTGGATTTGGTTAGAAAGTTTGCAGATATCGCCCGTCAAGAATGGGCTTCCGTAGGAATCAGAAAAGGTTATCAATACATGGCTGACCTGGCCACAGAACCTCGCTGGCAACGAAATGAAGGCACTTTTGGCGAAGATGCAGAATGGGCTGCAAAAGTAATGAAGGAAGTTGTCTTGGGATTTCAGGGTGAAAAATTGGGGCCTGGATCCGTAGCCTTGACTACCAAACATTTCCCCGGAGGCGGGCCTCAGGTGGAAGGCCAAGATCCTCATTTCGAATTTGGACAGGATCAGCATTACCCCGGCGGAATGTTTGATTATCATCTCAAACCTTTCCAAGCAGCCATTGATGCAGGTACTTCGGCCATCATGCCCTACTACGCGAAACCAATCGGCACAGAATACGAGGAAGTAGCTTTCGCATATAATAAGCGCATCCTCCAAGATCTCCTGCGAGACAAAATGGGTTTTGAAGGAATCATCAATTCGGACACCGGACCCATCGAAATGCAGCCTTGGGGAATGGAAAAATACTCCATCGAGGAGCGCTATGGTAAAGCCTTGGAAGCGGGAGTCGACTTATTTTCCGGAACAGGAGATCCAACACAATTGATGGCCGCTGTGACGATGGGTTATGTGACCGAAGACCGCCTCAATGAATCTATTTTCCGATTGTTGAAAGAAAAGTTTGAGCTGGGACTGTTTGAAAATCCCTATGTGGATGTGGAGCAAGCCAAGAAATTGGTAGGCAATCCTGAGTTTCAGGAAGCCGGTGATCTGGCCCTGCGAAAGTCCATCGTACTGCTGAAAAACGATCAACAACTTTTACCGATCAAAGCCAAGACCAAGGTTTACTTTGAAACCTATTTTGAAAAGGCACAAGACCAAGCCCCAACCATTCCATTTACATCTTTGAACCCTACTTGGGAATTTGAACTCGTTTCTACCAAAGAGGAGGCCGATTTGGTCGTCCTTTGGCTTAATCCACATTTCAATTCCCTGTTTAGCAGCGATGGTTCGGAGATTGATGTTCGATTGAGTAAAAACAAGATCAACACCGATTATGTCAACGAAATTTTGTCCAATAAACCCACCGTGACCGTCATCAACTTTACCAATCCATGGGTCATCTCCGAGATTGAAGGAGCAGGTCTACACACCTTACTGGCCACTTTTGGCACTACACCAGAGGCTATTTTGGATGTGCTAAGCGGAAAATTCAAGCCCACAGCCAAAATGCCATTTACCATACCAGTGTCAGCAGAGGCCGTGAAAGCAAATCTTTCAGATGTACCCGGTCATCAGGAAAAAGAAGGATACGCGCTCTTCAAGTTTGGGCATGGGCTGAGTTATTAATGAAAATGAATACCCGTAATTCTGCCAGTAAGGGAAATTAGGATTTCGATTCTTGCGGATATTCGTCAATAGACCACGGACAACAGTCGACAGCAGGTAAAATCGATCCTCAAAACCTCTTGCCTTAGGTTAGTGGCAACAATGAGGATAATCATTAAGGAAAAAAAATGACAGTGACCAATCCCGGTAGAATCACTTTTCTTCCGGGATTTTTTCATTTCATACTATCCTCCGGAGTACTCCTCTTCCTTTTTCCTAACATGAGCAAAGTCATTAATTTAATTAAAGGACTTTTTTGTCTTTTATTAAAACGTGGTTTACTTTTAATCATTGAAAGTCAGCTAACAATTGCTGCCAAATCAAGAGGATTGAATCCTTATGTTATTGAACCCAAATCGAAAAAGACTATGCAAAAGTTACTTTATCTCCTGATGGTTGGATTAGCTCTCGTAGGGTTCTCCTGCGGAAACCAGTCAACCGAAAATCAAAACCCCGAAACGGTAAGTGCTGATCTGACACCGGGTCAGTCCGGTGTGGTGGACAATGAATCCAAGCCAAATGTTGTCCAGGTAGCGGTTGGTTCTTCGGATCATTCCACTTTGGTGGCAGCATTGAAAGCTGCCGATTATGTGGATGCGCTGACTAACGTGGGACCATTTACAGTCTTTGCACCTACCAATGCTGCCTTTGATGCACTTCCTGCTGGCACTTTAGATGATTTGGTAAAACCTGAAAATCAAAGAAAGCTCAGGGATATCCTCGAGTACCATGTGCTTTTGGGTGTCTACAAACCGGAAGATTTTGTGAATGGGAGAAATCTGGGAACCGCAGACGGAAGATCAGTTACGGTGGCAGTAGCTGAAGATGGATCTGTGACTATCAATGGTGCAAAAATCATCGGAACAGTTCCCGCTTCCAATGGAATCATCCATGTGGTAGACCAAGTGTTGCTCCCCAAGTGAGAAATTGAAAATGGTTTTCTTAAAAAAGAAAAAGCCGGATTGAACTTTGATCCGGTTTTTCTGTTTAGTGATCTTAACCGAACTTTCTTCGGACAAATTCATCCTTTATGTTTTCTCAAGCTTCCAAATACGCCATCAAGTCCATCATTTACATTTGGACCCAAAGCCTCGAAGATCGAAAAGTTGGGGCAAAAGAAATAAGCAGCAAGATCGAAGCTCCTGAGGCTTTTACTGCCAAAATTCTACAACCTTTGGCAAAAGCACAGTTGATAGGTTCTGTGAAAGGTCCGAATGGAGGATTTTACGTGGATGAAAGCCATGCCAAATACACCCTCAAAGACATCATCCGTGCGATTGACGGTGATGCTCTTTTCACAGGTTGCAGCCTTGGCCTACCGAAATGCTCCGAAAAAAATCCCTGCCCACTTCACTTTGAGGTGGTCAAAGTCCGGAAGGAGCTGGATATCATGTTGACCTCCAAAAGTCTAAAGCTACTGGCGGTGGAGGTGATCAAAGGGGAAACCCGACTGGCGGACATTTCCAAAATCTAAAAAGCATCAAACCCGGCCATGTAAGCCGGGTTTGATGTTTTTGTCAATTTTCTTCCACTTTCTGGCGTCGAGCCTTAATTTGCTCCACCCGCTCTTTGCTGACACCCCAAACTTTTCCCCGGGCAGCATCCTCCAAAAGTCGATCAATGTAACTCTGGCTGAGCTCCGAATTATCCTTGTATTTGAATCTTAGGTCCTCTAGCCTTTTGTGCAGATCCGAACGAACC
>DATIAI010000559.1:0-8569 GCA_035458065.1 Algoriphagus sp.
GTACAAAAACGAATGGAACAGGAGGTTTTAGTTCAGCTGGAAATAATGGAGGGGCAGGGGTATTTAATGACGTTGGCAATGGATCTACTTTTAAAGGAGCGGCAGCTGGTGGCGGTGGATCAGGAGTCAATCCACTTCCGCCTAAAGATATGAATGGAAATCCCGAAGGGACTGGTCTTGGAAAAGGTGGTACAGGTGCAGACGGAGATCAATTCTTAATAGAAGGAACACCTATTTATTATGGAGCTGGCGGAGGAGGAGTCGGATACAATTTTGAAGGTAACCCACTCAAACCTGGTATTGGAGGATTAACTCCTGTAGGAACAGTAATTGGAGGAACTGGATCAGACGGTATTGGATCACCGGGAACTGACTTAACTGGATCTGGTGGAGGTGCCGGTCGATCTGGAGGCGGAAAAGGAGGAAATGGCGTAGTTTACATTACATACTATAACTATTCTATCCTAGAAGTCGAATATCTTTATTTTGAAGCAAAATATAATTCAGATAACCGCAGTGGTAAATTAACCTGGGCAACCTCCAAAGAATGGGAAAATTCCCACTTCGAGATCGAACGGGCTGTAAATAATTTGAAAACCTGGACTAAAATCGGCGAGGTAAATGGCCAAGGATACTCTGATACAACGGTTGAATATAACTTCACTGACACTGAACTTCCCGCAGTCGGTGGTAATATCTTCTACAGACTGAAGCAAGTAGATATGGATGGAGATTTCAGCTACAGCGTTACCCGGTCCATCCAAGTCAATGCTTTGGAGGGAACTACCGCTTGGATTGCGTATCCAAACCCAAGTGATATCGGTTCTTCAGTTACTGTGGCATTGCTGGATGATTCAGGATACACGGACGGAACTATCCAAATCAGGGTTTCCGACATACGCGGAATCTTCCAAACCTACACGGTTCAAAATCCAGAAGATGTTTCGGCAGCAGTCAATTCCTATTTGGAAAATGCAAGGCCGGGAATGTACATTGTCCAGCTGTTCTGGGGAGATAAATCAGAACAAATGAAACTGGTCAGAAAATAAGATCTGAAGATTTTAAATTCAAAAGGCTGTGAAATTCACAGCCTTTTTTGTTCCGGTATGATATTCTGAAATTGAGTCAGAGTAGATTTTACAATACTGAATTCTTCAGGTAAATTTCAACTTGTGGATCATTCTACCCATTCAACTTCCCTTCTTCTCGGCACTTTTGCCCTCCCCAATCCAACTGTTCCTCTCAGGCCACTGAATGAGGCCTTCCACCAGGCGCTGAACACAAACTTCCGTTTGTCTCTTTCCTGATAAATCCTACGCTTGACAACTCTGGAAGACAAGCCTCTGGGATTGTTGTTTTTTGCAAGGAGGTTAGCCCCAAACGTATAAAATTTCAATTTCCCCAAGCCTTGTTTCAAGGTGAGCGAATCCAAAAATTGAATTTTCAAATCTGTGTAAGCAAACTCCATATCTCCTATCGCTTCTTCATCATTGAGGGTAAAATTCCAATTTCCATCGGTAACCGTCCCATCAAGCGCTTTGATAAATAAAGTTTTGGACAAAAAATCATTCGTTTCACTGAATGCAAAACTGTCCATCCTTACTCTGACATCCATTGGGTACTTTTCGCTGAAATACATCAAGGCATCCAAATTGACTTTGGATGTATCCATAATATAAGCTTCCATACCCATCCTAAGTTGGTCCAGTGGATAATCTTGCTCAGTCTTTCTCAGGTAAAAAGGAGCCATGTCCATATTTATCCTGTTGAACGAAATCATCCCGGGAACAAGTCCCTTAGCGGCAAACTCAAAATATCTGACTTGTCCATTCCGAATTCTAAATGAAATTAAGTCTGCGTTTATCCTTGCATTTTCAAGCAGAAACTGTGGCATTGGTTTTTGTGCAGAACTGTCAAAAGGATAGCGTTTATCCCTAAAAAGATCCACCCTGGGACTCTCTACGATCAGTTCGTCGGCCTTCACTAAGTTCGATTCAAGATAGCTAACCAGGTCAATCTGAGTAAGTCGAACCGCATCCACACGAGCGGTGACTGCGTCTGTTTGATATGGAAGCTTTCTTAACAATGCATAATTCCCATCAACAGGTCGGTAGTAAATATTTTCCAAAACCAAATTTCTGTCGCTATAATCAACACTTCCAATGTCAATTTTATAAAGGCTGTCAGGAGTGATCAGGGAGTAATTTTTAAACCCAAATTGCGCATTCTTTTCTGCCAGAGTTTTCAGATCCAATGTCTGATTCGGTTCGAGTAGATTCAGATTGAGGCCTTCGATATTCAGTCCTATTTCCTTAAAATCAAGCCGGGGAATTGGACCCTGACCCTTTCTGTGAAGAGTCAGTTCGCCATTTTCCATTTGAAAATCCCCAAGCAAAATTGATTGGATAAGAGCAGCTGAAGATTTTGCTTTAACAGCTTTTGGCTCCTTTTTTACTTTCGCAGTATCCAAGTACAAATTGAATTTTGGATTAACCATTCGGATTTCCTTCAAATCAAAAACCCCTGTCTCCTGAATTTCTGCCAAATGATTGTTCTTAAGAATCAATTGATCAATTTTTGCGTCCAAAACCGGGTTCCCCGCCACTCCGAATTGGTCCTTTGGAGTAATGTAAAAATCAGAGAAAACAATTTGATCTCTCAGGGTCCCGATGTCCACCTTAGAAAAACCTACCGTATGAATACTGTCCGGAAGAGCAAACTTAAATTCATTGAGATTTAGGTTAACTTCCTGATAAAGACTTCCCACATCCTTGGTTGCGGAAATAACTGAATCCAACCTAAACTTCCTGATCACAAGTTCAAAGTCAGTTTCAATGGAGTTTACTGAGGATTCTGCAAGTTGATAATTGATCGACAATCTGGAATTCTTGGTTTCTATCGTGTCGATCAAAATCTCTTCAACTGCCCTCTTACCTGAGTTTTCTGGTCTTTCGGTTTTTGATTTGGTTGCAATTTTTCGGTCAATCCCAATTTCAATCTGTCCCTGATCTATTTCCAGTTTATCCAAATCCAGTTTGTTTTCGAAGAAAAACTGCTCGATATCCACACCTTTAAAACTCACCGATGGGAAATTTAATCCAAGCAGGATTCTTCCGGGAAAATTGGCATTTGGAACCAATTCCAGGTCTTTGATTTCGATCGATTTTTTGAGGGAATTGTATTGAAGTTTGTCGGTGGTGACTTCATATTTTCCACCTGCGAGACTAAAAGAATAATTATTAAAAATCAGGTCAATCTCATCCGAAAACAAGGTTTGGTCATTTGCAATCATGGCATCCTGATCCAGAATGAAGTTTTTCATGCGAAGTGAAAAATTGTCTTCCTCAAAAGTGGATCGCTTATTTTCCACAAAACTCTGGTATTTGATCTGAGCCTTATCCAAACTGACTGAATCAATTACTATTGCTTTGAAATAACCCAAAAGAAGGTTTTTGATTTCATCACTGGACTCTGGGGATTCAGTAGATTTTGCTTTTTCCCGATGGTTTGAAATTGAGAATACCGGACTTGGCAACAGGATTTGCCGGACAAAAAGCTTTTCCTCATAAAATACTGCCTTCAGGTCAATTCCCTCCGCTCTGAATACTGGAACAGAAAAGTCAATCGCGGCTGTTTTGCCATATGCATCCAGGGAAGCTTGAATTTGCTCCTGATTTTCGGGCTGAATCGTAAGGTTAATTACTTCGAGCAGTTGGGCCTTGGAATCAATGGTCAATTGATCCGCCAAAATTACGTGCAGGTTGTCTTTTAACTTCAGGTGATATTTATCCAGAGTCAGGTAAATGTCATCCAACTTTAATTGCTCCTGAATAACATCCGAAATTTCTGGTTGAAAAAGGATGTTATCCAGCTGAAAACTGAATTTCTCAAAGCCAATATCGTTGCTTCGCTGCCCTCGGGAATCTTTAAACTGAATCGTACCATCTTCGACCTCAAAGGAGCCAATGGCTACTTCATTCATAAATCCTCCAATAATTTCTCCCAAAGGAACCTGATCTTTATTCTCCGGAGTTGTCCTGACAAGCTCGGTATATTCAACCTGCGGACGCAAAATCTTAATTTGATCAGCATGGAGAATCCCGTCATTGTATAGCTGCCGCAAACCTATCTCCTCTACTGTGAACTCTGCCAGTTCCAGTTTCAACAGTTTTCCCGGATCTTGAGAAGCAAGTGCCTCTGGCCTTGGCTGAATGCTCAGGTTTCTTACTATCAATTCATCTTTAAAAGAAGAAACACTGACTTCATCTCCCTTCAATAAGTGAATCTGATCTCCCAAATAGACCCGACTGCCTTTGATATCCATGGCGGCGTCCTCTCCATAAAAAAATTGATTTTGCCTTCTTACAGAATCTTCTCCCAGATAAAACCCCACCATTTTAAAATCCAGTTCATCCAGTTCAATCCTATTTTTCAGCGTATCATCCAGCTCGGATTTTACAAATTTTCCCTTGTTTATGGAAAGTTCCTTGATAGTAACAGATTCTAAATTTCCTTTGATAAAATCATTTAGATTACCGGAAGCGGCACTGTCAGATTTTACTTTGGGATTACTTTCCACCCTAAAATCCGGATTATCCAGAATCAATTCATCAATATCCAGAATTGAAGTCATGAATGCTTTGTTGAGGTCCACATTTCCGACTCTCAGTTCTTCCAAGCCTACTTGATAATAGGCCTTACTTTCCTTGGTTTTGTTTGGGGTAAGGTTAAAAAATTCGATATCGATCAAGTTGTCCAAAGAGGAAATAAAAACCCGGTCAGCACTGATCTTGTGAACACCATCTGGCAAAGGGAATGTGACTTTCTCAAGTTCAAATTCAAAACCTTCGGCATTGAATGGTGTTTCCCATTCTTCTTGGGTGGAAAAATCAATGTTCCGGATCAATAATGACGTGTTTTCAGCTTCCAGTTCCGAGTCACTTAGAAAGTTGAAAAAGAAAAAATTTGCGTGATCGATCTCTATTTCATTGATAAAAAGCCCGGTAAGATTGGCACGGCGGACAGTTTTTTTGATTTCTTCCTCCAAAGCCTTAACCGGGGAAATTTTGTTTTCCTGAGTGCTCGTTCCTGTGTTTCCCAATTGGTTTTTTGTTTGGGAATTTGGCGGCAAATCAAGCTTTAGGTTTGGATTGTCAATGTAAATTTTACCTATTGTAAACTCCTTTTCAAAAAAATCATACCACAAACCCCTGAACGCAATCTGATCCAAAGTCATATCAAACAATGCCTGATCTTGCTTTCTGTTTTCAAGATTTACCGGCTGCATTATGATACCGTCCAAGAAAAAGCCTCTTCGGATTAGCGAGAAACTAAACCTGTTAAAGTCAACGATATAGATATTTTCTGTCGCTTCATTGATTTTTCTTTGGGCATACTTCTTCAGAAAAATATTGGATCCAAAGTAGAAGATAAACTCAAGGAAGAGTAAGGAAAGTAAACTGATCATTCCCCAACGGAGAATTTTCTTTCGAACGGGATGGGCAAAATGTTTCTCCTTTTTCCCAGATTCCATAAAAGTAAAATAAACTTTAAGTCGTCAAAAGATACCACAAAAAAATCCCAAAAACACCAAAAGCAATGCGCTGCATTGCTTTTGAGTTGGCTGTAGGAGAAGGATTCGAACCTCCACGGGGCAATTAGGCAGTAGTCCGGTTTGAATTACGCTTTGTGCTGGGCTCCCCACCCCCGAGACAGGAGGGCTTGTCTGCCAATTTCAACATCCTACAGTATGTTTGTTTTTAAAGAAAGAGAAAGGAACAAATCTGCCCGTTGGCAGATTTTGTTCTAATCCCCTGATATTCAAAAAGCTCTTGCGAGCTTTCTGTAATCGATTGAATAGGTTTGAGAACTTTGATGCCTCAAAATTAGAAATACCCTTGGTTTATTAAAATTTTGGCAAGATTTATTTTTATTTTTTACATTATTATTAATTAATACAGACATTATTGAACAAATAGAAAATGAAGCCTGCTAAAATGATGCTTTTGTTAGGGATTTGTTAATAGATCAGGTAATTCCATTTTACTTTAGTTAAATATTGCCATTTAACATAAAGACAAAATCATATTTGCCGTTGGAAAAATTAGGCAATAAAAAAACCATGAAATAAAATTTCATGGTTTTAGTCAATTAACAATAAACCCAAAATAACCTGCTGTAGGAGAAGGATTCGAACCTCCACGGAGTAGTTAGGCAAATTTACGAGCTCGCTAAATGCTTTATCCTATGACCTCCACCCCCGAGACAGGAGGGCTTGTCTGCCAATTTCAACATCCTACATTGTGATAGAGATCTTTTATCTCTGTTGATGATTCAAATATAGCAGGTCTCTCCCGACTATTGCAAATTTTTCAACATTTTGATAAAATATTTACAGTATATTTAATGAAATCGATTGAAATATGACGATTCATTAAATGAGCAATACTTTTAATCCCTGTTTTTAACGATTCCGCAACAATGCTGATATTTATTATATTTTTATCACAATAACATGGATTTCATTGCTGTATTTTCATCGGAAATCAACTTTTGTTGGTTTTTTAGCAATTTAATCATTCATAATTTACATAATTCTCCCATCGCTCCAGTACCGATCTGAAATCTTCGGGAAGCGGGGCTTCGAAATAGAGCTTTTCCTTACTGATGGGATGAATGAATCCCAAACTCATCGCATGCAGGGCCTGACGCGGCATGAGGTCAAAACAGTTTTGCACAAATGCCTTGTATTTGGCAAACTGAGTCCCTTTTCGGATTTTATCTCCCCCATACATTGCATCATTGAATAAAGGATGTCCGATATATTTCAAATGCGCTCGAATCTGATGAGTTCTGCCTGTTTCCAAGTTGCATTGAATTAGTGTCACATATCGAAGCCGCTTTACGACTTTCCAGTGAGTAACTGCATGCTTCCCTTGACTTCCATCCGGAAACACATCCATTACCTTGCGGTCCTTTGCGCTTCTGCCCACATTGCCACGGATCGTTCCTGATTCACCCAAAAGCTCTCCCCATACAAGTGCTAAGTAGGTTCTGTCTATCGTATGGTGAAAAAACTGGGCCGCCAAAGGTGTCATAGCTTCCTCGGATTTGGCAATTACCAAAAGCCCTGAGGTATCTTTATCTATGCGATGAACCAAACCAGGTCTTCCCTCATTGCCTTTCATTTCCGGCAGATGCTGAAAATGAAAAACCAGCGCATTTGCTAAGGTACCGTTCCAGTTACCCTGAGCTGGATGGACGACCATCCCGGGAGGTTTATTTACAATCAGCAGGCTCTTATCCTCAAAAACAATATCCAAGGGAATATCTTCGGGAATAACCTCCGTATCCCTTCTCGGCTTATCCATAAAAACCTGGATATCGTCAAGGGGTTTGATTTTGTAGTTGGATTTGACTGACTTTCCATTCACCAACACGGTCTCATTTTCAATCGCTTGTTGAACTTTGTTACGGGTGACGTGGGCGATTTTTTCAGTAAGGAATTTATCAATGCGGACTTGAGACTGTCCTTTATCTACCAAAATGCGATGGCGTTCGAATAATTCTAACTCGTCATCTTCAAACTCTTCTTCAGGCTGTTGGCTCATGGCGCAAAAATAGAAGGATGTAGCTTAACTTTGGCAAAAGACTTCGAATGCTTGTCCAACAACCAGCTCCAATTCAACATCTCACCAATAACTTTTTATCAGAGAAAGGAATTCAATTAGCTGTTTTGAGACTTGACACGATCCATTCCCAAGTTTCCGGCAACAAGTTTTTCAAGCTCAAATACAATCTTAAAGAAGCCAAAAGACTGGGAAAAAGCACCATTTTAACGTTTGGAGGGGCTTTTTCAAACCATATCTACGCCACCGCTTCAGCTGCTCAGTCGGAAGGATTCCACAGCATTGGAATCATCCGGGGCGAAGATGCAGACTTGGGAAATCCAACTTTGCGACACTCGGAAAAAATGGGAATGGACTTGCATTTTGTAGACCGAGCCAGCTATAGAACAAAGGATTCTCCGGGTTTTTTGCAAAATCTGAGAGTCCGTTTCGGAGATTTCTTTTTGATCCCCGAGGGTGGAACTAATGATTTTGCCATAAAGGGAACTCAAGAAATATTGAACGACTCCCACTCAGAATATTCCCATTTCTGTGTTTCCATTGGTACAGGAGGAACTTTAGCTGGGCTGGCAACAAACCTAAAAAGTCATCAAACCTTGATTGGATTTTCATCATTGAAAGGAGAGTTCATTTCAAAAGAAGTGGAAGGTTTACTTTCAACATCCAACATCCAGCCCGAGGGGAAATTGCAAATCCAAACAGAATATCATTTTGGAGGATATGGGAAGCACAACCACGAATTGATCAAGTTTATTCATTGGTTTTATGAAGAGTTCAAAATCCCTCTTGACCCCATTTACACCGGCAAAATGGCCTTTGGAGTTTGGGATTTGATAGGGAAAGATCATTTTCCACCGGGATCAAAAATCCTCATGATACACACGGGAGGACTTCAGGGGAATGTCGGCTTTACAGAAAAAACCGGAATTGAATTGCCTATT
>DATIAI010000560.1:0-4061 GCA_035458065.1 Algoriphagus sp.
TGCTGTTTTTGATTCTGAGGAAGTTCGGTTTCCCGGAGAAAAAGTAATCGAAATCCGGAAGAAAAACCTTGAAAACGGAATCCCCATAAATGAAATAATTTGGAGCAAGCTTCTTAAAGAATTAGAAAAATGATAAAAATCGGAATAGTCGGAACCGGCTCAATCACGGGCAAGCATGCCCAGGCAATTGCAGAAATTGAAGGAGCGGAGCTCGTCGCTTTATACAATCCCAATCCGGAAAGTGCAGCAAAAGCCCAATCCAAATTTGGATTGCCTGTTTTCACCGAGATAAATCAGTTTTTGGGTTTCCCGGGATTGGAAGTGGTATGTATTTGCACTCCAAGCGGGATGCACCTTGAGCCTGCCTTAGCAGCTGCAAAAGCGGGAAAGCATCTCATAATCGAAAAACCGATTGAAATCAACCTCCAGCGAACCGATGAATTGATTGAAGCCTGTGAGGAAAACGGGGTGAAACTTGCGGTGATTTTCCAAAACCGCTTTTCTGAAGATTATCAAAAGCTGAAAAAGGCTGTACAGGAAGGTGTTTTCGGACGACTGTTGATGGGAAATGCCTACGTCAATTGGTTTCGGGATTCGGCTTATTATTCCACCAGCAATTGGAAAGGGACACTGCATGCGGATGGAGGAGGGGCTTTGATCAATCAGGGTATACACACGATTGACCTGTTATTGGACTTGATGGGAGATGTGAAAAATGTCTTTGGGCAGGTCCAAACCACCCTTTATCCAATTGAGGGGGAGGATCTCGGAGCGGCTATAGTAAATTTCAAAAACGGCGCTTTGGGAAATATCACCTCTGCGACGGCACTCTACCCGGGATACCCGGAGCGGATCGAGGTTTTTGGCACCAATGGAAGTGCGATTTTGGAGGCCGGAAAATTGACCCAATGGAATATTATGGGCAGTACAGAATCTGTGAAAGCAGCCGAAAACTCAGCGGGTTCAGGGGCTTCTGATCCTACTGCAATTGGGCATCAGTTACACCTGGAGCAGTGGAAGACTTTTCTGGCTGCGATCATAGATGATTTTACGCCAGTCGTAGATGGAAAAACCGCCAGAAAATCAGTGGAGTTGATCCGGGCGATTTACCACTCTTCTAAAACAAATTACCGGGTGGAATTCCCATTTCAAGATTCAACCGACTGATTTGGCTTTCCTCTTTTCAGGGCTTTTCCCTACTTACTACCAACTGATTTCCAGAAAAAGTTACGGTATATGGTTATTAAGAAATTGAGAAAGAAATATTCAGCTGTATGGAATACAATTACATTTGAAAAATTTGGTTTTAAATCGATTTCGTAATTTTTGAAAATTGTAAGCCAAGAAAATCCAATATTTAAAGCCTTTTCAGTTAAAGTAAACCCATGAACAAGACCTTCTCTCTATTTCTCATCCTATTGGTTGCAGGAGTTTTTCCTTTTTCATGCAGTGGACCATTGGATGTGAAAATCATCAAATTGGGACACGCACAAGTGGTGAATCATCCTGTTCATGAAGCCATGCTTTTTATGGCTGAGCAGGTCGAAAAAAAATCCAATGGCAAGATCATCATGAAAGTCTACCCAAATCAGCAATTGGGTTCTGAACGCGAACTGATTGAACTATTGCAGATTGGGAGTTTAGGGATGACCAAAGTTTCTGCTGCTGCATTGGAGGGCTTTGCACCTACCATGCAGGTTTTTGGGATGCCGTATTTATTCAGAGATGATGCACATCAGCGAGCAGTGTTGGAGGGAGAAATTGGCAAACAGTTGCTATTGGATGGGGAGGAGTTTTGGCTTCGGGGGTTGACTTATTATGATGCAGGAAAAAGGAGCTTTTACACAAAAAATAAGCCCGTGGAGACTCCATCAGATCTTGCAGGACTCAAAGTTCGGGTGATGGAAAGTCCCACAGCTGCCAGTATGGTGAAAAGCTTGGGAAGTTCACCCACTCCGGTTTCGTATGGAGAACTTTACACGGCATTGCAACAGGGAATTGTAGATGCGGCAGAGAATAATCCTCCAAGTTTGTACACTTCAAAGCATTACGAAGTCTGTAAGTTTTACAGTCTGGATGAGCATACCGCCATCCCCGATGTGGTCCTGATCAGCACCAAAGTTTGGGAAAGGCTTTCTCCGGAGGAGCAAAAGTGGGTGCAGGAAGCAGCAGATGAATCTTCGGAACATGAATACAAGCTGTGGGCAGAATCCACTGCAGAATCCATGCGCGAATTGGAAGCCGCAGGAGTGACAATCACTTATCCTGATAAAGAGCCTTTTCGCAAGGCTGTGGAAAGTGTCTACGAACAACTCAAAGTCCAACAACCTGAGATCTATAAGATTGTGAGTGCAATCCAGGAAGTAAAATAACCCAAAACCAAAAGACAGCTTCATGTTTTCTATCGATTCAAAAGCCAAATTGGATAAGCTTATCGCAGGGATGCTGGTCGTCCTAATGGCCCTTATGGTGCTGAATGTGACTTGGCAAGTGACTTCTCGCTATGTCTTTAAAGACCCAAGCTCTTTTACAGATGAGCTTTCCAGATATATGTTGATTTGGGTGGGGATGCTTGGGGCGGCATTTGTTGCCGGCAAAAATGAACACCTGGCAATTGATATTATTCTTAACAGTTTAAAAGAAAGAGTCCAAAAGAAGACGCTCATATTTATCAGCTGTTGTATTTTGGTTTTTGCCCTTACCATCATGATACTCGGTGGTTCCAATCTGGTTTATATCACCTTTATCCTGGGACAAAAATCAGCGACACTTCAGATACCTCTTGCCTATGTATATGGCATCATTCCATTTAGTGGAATTTTGGTAGCATATTATCAGATTTTCAACATTTTCCAATTGTCCCATTCTCTAAAATCAGCTCAATAATGGAGGTTTTAAGTATTATAGTTCTGGTTTTATCGTTTGTATTTTTTCTAGGTATAGGAGTTCCGGTAGCTTGGAGTCTAGGACTTTCGAGCATGCTAACCCTGATGGTGACTGTGGCAACCATGCCTGCTATTACTACTGTGGCTCAACGGATGGCTACGGGATTGGACAGCTTTTCATTGTTGGCGATCCCGTTTTTTGTTCTTGCAGGAGAATTGATGAACCGGGGAGGTATAGCCAACCGGTTGATTGAATTTGCCAAGGCTTTGACAGGAAGACTTCCGGGTGGATTGCTTCACGTCAATATTGTTGCCGCTATGATGATGGGAGCAATTGCCGGATCGGCCGTAGCAGCAGCCTCAGCCATGGGGGGTATTTTAGGAAAAAGAATGGAAATGGAAGGCTATCCCAAAGAACTGGGGGCAGCTGTGAATATTACCTCTTCTACTACTGGTTTGATCATTCCACCTTCCAATGTGCTGATCGTGTACTCTCTCGCATCAGGAGGAGTTTCTGTTGCAGCTCTGTTTGTTGCAGGTTATTTGCCGGGATTTTTGGTGGGCTTGTTATTGATGATTACTGCTGCCGTCATGGTGAAAATCAAAAAACTACCTGCCGGTGAGCCTTCATCTTTGAATTTGGTTTTGTCCACTTTCTGGAGAGCTATCCCTAGTTTGTTTCTACTGATCGTAGTAATTGGGGGAATTATCGGTGGGGTTTTTACAGCCACCGAAGCATCAGCAATTGCGGTGGTTTACAGTCTTGTACTTACTTTGGTTTATGGGGAAATCGGTTGGAAAGATCTTCCCTCAGTATTGCTAAAATCCGCTGAAACCACAGCCGTGGTTATGCTTTTAATTGCGACTTCCATGGCTATGTCATGGGTGATGTCCAGTGAGGAAATTCCCCAAAGTATCAGTAATGCACTACTTTCTTTGAGTGATAATATCATCGTCATTTTGATCCTGATCAATATCCTGCTGTTGGTGGTAGGTTTTTTTATGGACATGACTCCTGCTGTATTGATATTTACCCCGATATTTTTACCTGTGGTGACTGCGCTAGGTGTACATCCGGTCCATTTCGGAATCATGATGGTACTCAATCTCTGTATTGGACTGTGTACTCCGCCTGTTGGATCGATTTTGTTTATTGGAGTTGGGATTGCCCAAACT
>DATIAI010000561.1:0-12614 GCA_035458065.1 Algoriphagus sp.
CTTCCTCGATTGTTTCGGCTTCTTCACCACATGCGGTAGCGATGGTGCTAAGCCCAACCGGTCCGCCTTTGAATTTTTCGATGATCGTAAGCAGGATTCTGTTATCCATTTCATCCAACCCATTTTCATCCACATCCAAGGCGTTCAGGGCGATTTTGGAAATTTCCAGCGTGATGGTTCCATTGCCTTTTACCTCTGCAAAATCCCGTGTTCGGCGAAGAAGCATATTGGAAATACGGGGCGTTCCCCGGCTTCTTCTCGCCAATTCAAAAGCAGCAACCTCATCGATAGGCGTCTGCAAAATACCTGCAGATCGAATCACGATATCCGTCAAGAGTTTGGCATCGTAATATTCCAATCTGGAATTGATTCCAAAACGCGCTCTCAGAGGAGAAGTCAACAATCCAGAACGGGTTGTAGCACCGATCAGAGTAAAAGGACTGAGGGAAATCTGAACTGAACGGGCATTTGGACCGGAATCCAGCATGATGTCAATCCGGAAATCTTCCATTGCCGAATAGAGATACTCTTCGACGATGGGATTCAGTCGGTGTATTTCATCGATGAAAAGTACATCTCCTTCCTCTAGATTGGTAAGTAATCCTGCCAGATCAGAAGGTTTATCGAGAACGGGACCGGAAGTGATTTTGATTCCAGCCTGAAGTTCGTTGGCGATGATATTACTGAGGGTTGTTTTACCCAAACCTGGAGGACCATGCAAAAGGACGTGATCAAGGGGCTCCTTTCGCATCTTTGCCGCATGCACGAAGACTTTGAGGTTTTCAATAATCTTGGCCTGCCCCGTAAAATCATCAAAACTCAAGGGACGCAATGCCCTTTCGAATTCTTTGTCTTTCGGGCTCAGTTGCTCTTCGTCTCCTCTCAGGTAATCTTCTCTCATGATTTTTGGGGTACGCACAAATATAAACAAAACCCCATGCGGAGATCTTTCTCATTTTATCCGGTCTGACAAAAAATGACCTAAATTCGCTTGAAAATTGTCCCGAAATGAATCCCAACGCCCGGAAAAATATTATTTACTCACTTGTTCTATTTGCACTGGTTTTGTTGGTTTATGCTTGGAGGACCCGAGAGGGTAAATCACCGCGAAATACAGAACAAAAATCCGATTCAGGGAAAGTGGTTTTTTCAGGGAAAACCTTGGGTGCGGATTACCAAATCACCTATTTGGATCAAAATAACCGAAACTTCCAATCCTCTGTTGATTCACTTTTGAAGGCTTTTAATCTGGTTATTTCCATTAATGAGCCGGCATCTGAAATCAATCGGCTGAATTTCCGGGATTCATTACCTTCTCCATCACTCGTTTTGCGCGATGTCCTCGAGGAAGCTAATCGGATGTTTGATTTCACCGGTGGGGCAATAGACCCAACTCAGGCGGCGGTTGATAAAATCTGGACTTTTTCTCCCTCGGGAGCCAGACTCCAGGACAGCACTGAAGTAAAGGTTTTTCTTCCACTGGTTGGTTTGAAAAAGATTGTGGTCAATGATACCCTGATCAGAAAATCAACTTCGGGGATTTTCCTTGATTTTTCCAAATCAGCAAAAGGGTACGCTTTGGACTTAGTCGGAGGATTTTTGGAGGGAAAAGGGATCAAGAATTACCTCGTTCAAATCGGTGGTGAAAACTTGGCGAAAGGAACGAATGAAAATGAGGAGCTATGGAAAATCGGGCTCTATTACCTGGCGGACAGTTTGGGTACCAAAGCTGAAGGTGTGGTGGCAGTCCAGGACAAAGCCATCTCTTCGGCTGGGAATTTTGAACAATTCTATACTAAAGATTCAGTCAGGCTGTCGTACACACTTGATCCGCGGACAGGATTTCCGGTCAGCCATGGTTTATTGGGAGCAACATTGATTGGCCCGGATGCCAAGACTACCGATGCCTTGGCCGATGCATTGATGGTCCTGGGATGGAGGGAGGCCATTCGGATAGATTCCACAAGGAATGACCTTCAGATGGTGTTGATTTACAATGAAAAAGGTGGAAAAATGAAACAATACATCAGTCCGGAATTGACAAGATTTTTATCTTTTCCCGTAAAATGAAAACCCTAAATGCAACATTATTGAATTTTCTTACCTTTGCAGAAGTTATCACCCGACAAAGACCTATTCTTCTCAAACCGGAAGGTCAAAATCTAACCCATGGGAATAAACTTTCTGCTCCTTTTTCTTACCGCGATGATTGCGGGCTTGTTGGTTTTTTTTGCTCCGGCTTTCAGAGAGCGGTATTTCAAACTGGTGTTGGTTTTTGCGGGATCCTATCTCTTTTCCATCACAATCTTACACATCATTCCGGAGCTGTTTAATTCAGGATATAGCCATTCCCGGATGGGGCTATACATTCTATTGGGTTTCCTTTTGCAGCAATTGTTGGAGTATTGGTCATCGGGTATCGAGCATGGCCACATTCACAAGCATAATTCCGAAACTTCTAAGGGAGTAATCACCTTGATGCTAGGTCTGTTTATCCATGCTTTTCTTGAAGGAACTTTGCTGTCGCATGGAACAACAATCCCTGAAGAATCCCTGGTCGCCGGACATTCCCACAGTGACAAAACAGTTTTGTTGGGAATTATCATGCACAAAGGCCCGGCAGCTTTTGCGCTTGCGGCGGTGCTTTCTGCTTCTTTGAGTAAAAAATGGACAATTATCCTGTTGACAATTTTTGCTTTGGCTTCACCAATGGGGATGTTTTCGAGTGCTTTTTTTATTGATCAGGGTTTGCTTTCCAAAGAGGGAATTGGGCTGTTGTATGGCTTGGTGACGGGCGGATTCCTACATATTTCCACTACCATTTTTTTCGAAAGCAGTCCTCACCACAAATTTCAACTGAATAAACTGATGGTGACTTTCGCCGCGGCAGCTCTGGCTATGGCGTCTGAATATTTCATATGATTATTATTTGTCTTTTAAAGGCCATATGGAATCTCGCTTATTTATAATCTTACCAGTGTGTGACGGTTTTGTCATGCTCGATTTCGTATGATTTCTTTCTTTTCAAGAAATCCTTAGGAATTTTTCGAAATCTTAAGATTTAAGTCAAAGTTTTTGCAGAAACTTCTGAATGTTTCTAAAAAATTTTTGCTTTTCGTGGAAAAGAGCTTGGATTCTGTCTCCAGAATCAAGTATTTCATTTTTGAATTAAAAGGCGGAAATTTCTATTCTCAAATTGGCATTTTAGCCTTCAATTCATCTGCTTTTACACCTTCACCCCCAAAAAAACTATGGACCAAACACCGAATAAAATGGCTGCCTATTGGAAGAAAAATTTGCGGACCCTTCTGATTTTGCTTTTTGTTTGGTTTCTGGTCTCGTTTGGATTTGGGATTATTTTGGTTGAGCCGCTCAATCAATTCAAGATCGGTGGATATCCGCTTGGTTTTTGGTTTGCCCAGCAGGGTGCGATTTATTCCTTTATTGTCCTGATTTTCATTTATGTGATTCGAATGAATTTGCTGGATCGGGAATTTGACGTTCATGAAGACTGATATTTGAGATGGATATTCTTACCTGGACCTATTTACTAGTCGGACTTTCATTTGTACTCTATATCGGCATTGCTATCTGGACCCGAGCGGGATCTACTCAGGAATTTTATGTAGCTGGCGGAGGAGTATCTCCCTTGGCCAATGGAATGGCCACTGCTGCTGATTGGATGTCTGCGGCCTCGTTTATTTCCATGGCAGGACTGATTTCCTTTTCTGGCTATGATGGTTCTGTTTACCTGATGGGATGGACAGGAGGATATGTTTTGCTTGCGCTTTTATTGGCCCCCTACCTCAGGAAGTTTGGGAAATTTACAGTTCCTGACTTCGTCGGAGACCGATACTACTCCAACAAAGCCCGGGTTGTAGCCGTGATTTGTGCGCTTTTCATCTCATTCACCTATGTCGCAGGACAAATGCGCGGAGTGGGTATTGTTTTTTCCCGATATCTAGAGCTTCCCATTGAATGGGGGGTTGTCATCGGAATGTGTATTGTATTTTTCTACGCGGTTTTGGGCGGGATGAAGGGGATTACTTACACCCAAGTCGCTCAGTTTTGTGTCTTGATATTTGCCTACATGGTACCTGCGATTTTTATTTCCATGCAACTCACTGGTAATCCTGTGCCTCAACTTGGGCTTGGGGGAAATGTAGCGGATGGGACTCCACTTTTGGAAAAACTTGACGGAGTCCTGGCAGATTTAGGATTTGCTGAATACACCTCAGGGAGAAAGGGGATGGCAGATATGCTGATGATTACTCTAGCCTTGATGGTGGGGACAGCAGGGTTGCCTCATGTGATAGTCCGCTTTTTCACGGTTCCAAGGGTTAAAGATGCCAGACTTTCTGCTGGCTATGCTTTGTTTTTTATCGCTATTCTATACACTACAGCCCCTGCAGTTGCGGCATTTGGAATCTACAACGCGATCAATTCCACCTCGGAAAAGAAAATTTCTGAACTTCCGGTTTGGATTCAAAACTGGCAAAAAACCAATCTCATCTCTGTCGATGATAAAAATGGAGATGGCAAAGTTCAATATGTCGCTGATGCAGGTGCAAATGAGCTTTCGATAGACAAAGACATCATGGTATTGGCGGGTCCTGAGATCGCCAATCTTCCCAACTGGGTGGTAGGGCTAGTTGCCGCCGGTGCAATGGCCGCAGCATTGTCCACTGCCGCAGGATTGCTTTTGGTGATTTCCACCTCTGTTTCGAGGGATTTGGTGAAGACGTTTAATCCGGGAATTTCTGAGAAAAAAGAACTTCAAATTGCCCGAATTGCAGCGGCAGGAGCAGTGATATTTGCAGGATATTTTGGAGTGAATCCACCTGGATTTGTGGCTGAAGTTGTGGCATTTGCCTTTGGTTTGGCGGCAGCTTCATTCTTTCCGGTTATTATTTTGGGGATATTTTCCACCAGGATTAATAAAGAAGGCGCAATCGGAGGAATGGTTTCAGGATTGATTTTTACTGTCTTTTATATCAGTTATTTCAAATTCATCAATCCCGAATTAAATACTCCCGAGCATTGGTGGTTTGGGATTTCCCCGGAAGGAATTGGTTCGGTGGGAATGTTGCTGAATTTCCTGGTTTGTTATGTCATTTCTAAATTTACACCTGCACCTCCTCAGCACGTGCAAGACCTGATTCAGGAAATCCGAATCCCCAAAGGTGCAGGATCTGCACAAAATCATTAGCATTAAAAGTACCCCCTAATAACCTTACCTTATTATGAGTGACCGATTACATACCCTAAGCGGGTATCTTTACGAATACCAGAAAAGTGTTGCGCAGCCTGAGGAATTTTGGGCGAGAATTGCCGATTCATTTCACTGGAGAAAACGCTGGTCCAATGTCCTCAAATGGAATTTTGAAGGGCCGGATGTGAAGTGGTTTGTGAATGCCAAACTGAATATCACTGAAAATATTTTTGAGAAAAATCTATATACCCTTGGGGATCGACCGGCAATCATTTGGGAACCAAATGAACCCGGAGAAGCCACTCGAACCTTAACTTATAGAGAACTTTTTGTGGAGGTTTGCCGGTTTGCCAATGCCCTGAAAAGCAAAGGGATTCAAAAAGGTGACCGTGTGATCATTTATATGCCGATGGTACCCGAGGCAGCAATTGCCATGCTTGCCTGTGCAAGAATCGGGGCAATCCATTCGGTGGTTTTTGCTGGATTTTCAAGTACTTCATTATCGGATCGGATTATTGATTGTCAGGCGAAAGCTATTTTGACTGCCGATGGAAACTACAGAGGAAACAAGAAAATCGGGATCAAAACGGTTGTAGATGAAGCTTTGGAAAAAGCATCAGTAGAAACTGTAATCGTCTATCAGAGGACAGGACAAGAAACCAACATGCTGACCGGAAGAGACTTTTGGTGGCATGAAGTATTGGAAGGACAATCTGATGTAAACCCTGCCGAAGAAATGGACAGCGAAGACATGCTGTTCATCCTTTACACTTCTGGGTCAACAGGTAAGCCAAAAGGAGTTGTTCACACTATCGGCGGTTACATGGTTTATACCAAATATTCCTTCGACAATGTATTCCAGTATTCCTCGGGAGACGTTTATTGGTGCACAGCTGACATAGGATGGATTACAGGCCACTCGTACATAGTTTACGGTCCTCTTTTGGCCGGTGCCACAACACTCATGTTTGAAGGGGTTCCAACTTATCCCAATCCCAGCCGATTCTGGGATGTGATCGAAAAGCACAAAGTCAATATTTTCTATACTGCTCCGACCGCAATCAGAGCCCTTCAGGCATTTGGCACAGACCCGATTCAGGGGAGAGATTTGAGCTCTCTCAAAGTATTGGGTTCGGTGGGAGAACCGATTAATGAAGAAGCCTGGCACTGGTACCATACCCATATTGGGAAAGGCCAATGTCCGATTGTCGATACCTGGTGGCAGACTGAGACTGGAGGGATTCTGATTTCACCTTTGGCTGGAATTACTCCGACCAAACCAGCTTATGCGACTTTGCCTTTGCCGGGTATCCAGCTTTGCATCGTGGATCCGGAAGGAAATGAACTCACTGGGAACTCTGTGGAGGGCAATCTTTGCATCAAATTCCCATGGCCATCCATGATCCGAACTACTTATGGCGATCATGAGCGATGCAAGCAAACCTACTTTTCCACCTACAAAAACATGTACTTCACCGGTGATGGTGTCAAGCGGGATCACGATGGCTACTACCGAATCTTGGGTAGGGTCGATGACGTGATCAATGTCTCAGGACACAGAATGGGTACTGCAGAAGTGGAAAATGCCATTAACGAACATCCAAAAGTCATCGAGTCTGCAGTAGTAGGATATCCACATGACGTCAAAGGCCAGGGTATCTATGCCTATGTGATTTGCGACATGACCAATAGAACCGAAGACAATCTCATCAACGAGATCAAGGACACTGTTTCCAAAATCATCGGACCAATTGCCAAGCCTGATAAAATCCAAATTGTTCCCGGACTTCCAAAAACCCGATCTGGCAAGATCATGCGTAGGATTTTGAGAAAAGTAGCAGAAGGAAGTTTGGACAGTATGGGTGACACAAGTACGCTTTTGGACCCTGAGGTAGTGGATAAGATTATTGAGGGAAGAAAGTAAAGTGAGAAAGCTGAATTCAAAAGGCTGAAATTTTCAGATTTCTGAATTCATAATTCTGAATTTCAGCTCTCATTTTAGTCTTTAGGAGCAGAATCCTCTTCTTCATTGTCAATTTCTATAGAATTCACAATGGAGTCCGGGGAGTCCATTTCCTGCTTATAAAAATTATGGACACCAACCATGAAGGCAACAATCAGTGCCCAAATCAGGCGACGTATTGGTCGGAATATTCTGAAAAATCGCTTCATTTTCAATACCTTGAATACTAAGCTAGTCAAGTTAAGTACCAAAAATTATCTTGCCATTCTGGCAGGGAAAATTTGAAGCAAACTTATCAGGAATGAGCAATGTCATTGTCAACAGAGTCGCTGAGTTTCTAAAAAGATTCCCTCCTTTTTCATTTCTTGGAAAGGAAGATCTATTCCTTGTTGCACAAAGTATTGAAATTCATTACCTGGAAAAGGGAGAAACCCTTTTTCGGCAAGGTGAGGCTGCAAGGCCTCATTTTTTTATTCTGAAAGAAGGGATAATTCATCTCGTGGAAACCTCCCAAAAAGGTGAGGAAATCAGGGAAGTCTGCGATGAGGGGGATGTTTTTGGGGTATTGGCCCTGTTAGGAAAGCGGCCCTACCTTCTGACTTCCAAAGTCATCGAAAACAGTTTGATTTATGCCATTCCGGTGGATGTTTTTGAATCGGTTTTGGAGACAAATAGTCGGGTCGCACTCTTTTTCGCAGCCGGCTTCGCAGCCGGTCAAGTGGTCGTCCGACAGGATCTTTCCCAAGGCCAAAAAGCAAGAAGTGAATTCAGAAATGCTTCGGGAGATCATTCCCTGTTGATTTTTTCGGATCAGTCCGAAGTCAATGTTTCAGAAAAAGTCCTGAGATGCCTTCCTGATACTTCGATTCAAATCGCGGCAAAGAATATGGCCGAGTTCCAGGTTAGCAGTATAGTCATTTGTGATGAGAGGGGGCTACCACTGGGGATTTTGACTGACAAAGACCTGCGAAGTCGGGTAATAGCCGCCGGGATTTCCACAGAAAAACCTGTCTCCCTGGTGATGACAAGCCCCGTGATTACCCGGAAAAAGCAAGACGGATTCTCTAATTTGTATCTCACGATGATTCGCCACCGACTCCACCATTTGGTATTGACGGAAGACGGAACTATGGAAAGCCCAGTGTGTGGTCTCATTTCGGATCATGACATTTTTCTGTCGATGGGAAATAGTCCGGCTGTTTTGATCCATGGGTTGATGAATACACTGGAGATTCAGGATATGCGGAATATCCGTGATCGGGCCGAGCAAATGCTTCGGTATTATCTCGAAAATGAAATCTCGATGGAATTTGTAGCCTCGGTGATGACTGAAATCAATGATGTCATCATCCGGCAGGCATTGGAAATTTCCAAAAAACTCCTGAAAGCGGATTATCCAGATATTGCTAATACCAGGTTTTGCTTTTTATCGATGGGAAGCGAAGGCAGGGAAGAGCAATTGCTTCGGACTGATCTGGATAATGCAATTCTCTACGATGATGTGCCAAACGAGCTTAGAGAAAAAGCAACCGAATACTTTCAGAAATTGGGAGAGGGTGTGGTAGAAGTACTTTTGGCCTGTGGATTTGATCCTTGTCCGGGAAAAATTATGGCAAGTAATCCGGAGTGGGTTCAGCCGTTGTCAACCTGGAAAAATTATTTTTCCGATTGGATTCTTCATCCTTCACCAGAAGCCCTGTTGAAGGTTTCGATTTTTTTCGATTATAGGGCAGTTGCTGGAAGCAAAGCTTTGGCTGAGGAACTGACCCAGCATGTCTATGAGGAAATCGGGAAAAAGCAGGTCTTTCTAAATTTTTTGGCACAAAATGCCTTGAAAAACCCTCCTCCTCTCGGATTTTTCAAAGACTTCGTGGTCGAAAAATCCGGTGAAAACAGAGAGCAATTTGACATTAAATCAAGGGCAATGATGCCTTTGACAGACTTGGCCCGCTTGCTGGTGCTGAGCCATCAAGTGGTCGGAATCAACAATACTTTCCGGAGATTTGAAAAGCTTTGCGAGCTGGAACCTGCAAATGCGGAGCTTTTTTCCCAAGCAGGAAAAGCATATGAAATACTGATGCGAATGCGTGCTTTGGAAGGCTTGCAAAATCGGAACAGCGGACGGTATATCAATCCGAAATCGCTGGGTAAACTTCAGAGACAACTTCTTAAAAACGCATTTACGCCGATTTCAGAACTCCAGGAAATTGTCAACATCAGGTTTCAACTTGACTATTTCAGAAGATGAGTTGGAAATTTTGGAAGCCAAAAAGTGAGCGATTGGAATTTGTCCGGGATTTTTTGGCAAAAAACTCCCAGCCCATTCCCGCTATCAGGTCAATTCAACAATTGCATTTCACCGTATTGGATACCGAAACTTCAGGATTAAATCCTGGAAAGGATTCGATCCTGTCCTTTGGCGCTGTGAAGATTTCGGATATGAAAATCCAAATTCACACTGCCGTTGAGTTATATCCAATTGCTGAAAATTCCGGTGGGAAAACAGCTCAAATCCACGGATTAGTGGCTATTCCAGATCAAATATCCTCAGAAGAATTTCTTAAAAAGCTTTTACCCTATCTGGGAAATACCATCTTGGTTGGGCATCATTTAGGATTTGACCTGGAAATGATTGAAAAGCAACTCAAGCCTTTTGGAATTGAAAAAATCCCAAATCCAGTCCTGGACACTATGAATTTGGCGATAAGACTTGAGCTGGGCCCCTATGCTGACCGGAGCAGAATAAATTTGGAAACTTTCAGCCTGGATTCACTTTGCCAGCGGTATGGAATCGAAACTGAAGATAGGCATACCGCTGCAGGTGATGCTTTTTTGACAGCTCAGCTTTTCTTGAAATTATTAAAAATATGCTCTCAAAAGGGGATTTCTAACTTTAAAGATTTGATGAAAAATTACTAGTTCGAGTAGATTTTTCAGTCCTTGATTTAATTTTTATCCGATTGAATTTTAATATTTTGTGATTAGATTCGATTAGTTTTTTGTTTCACATTTTTAATTAAGTCCTATGTCAAAACTCAAAATTGACCCC
Source organism: Algoriphagus sp. (assembly GCA_035458065.1). Taxonomy (GTDB): domain Bacteria; phylum Bacteroidota; class Bacteroidia; order Cytophagales; family Cyclobacteriaceae; genus Algoriphagus. The sequence goes on from DATIAI010000561.1 coordinate 10,225, forward strand.
AATTTGGTGAGGACAGAGCTGAATCTGGAATTACTCAAAAACCTCCAGGTTTTTCAGCATCCCATAACCCTGAAATATCAGGCCTTGGGAGGTCCAGGTGGCTGGTTGGGCCCTAACACCACGCCGATCAACAAATGTCCGGATGGAGTGGGTTCTTATCAGCATTATGCAAACGGATCGATTTATTATCATCCATCCACAGGTGCCCATGAAGTCCATGGGTTGATCAGAGCTCGATGGCAGTCTTTGGGCTGGGAAAAGAGCTTTTTAGGATATCCGCTTACCGATGAGTCGGTTTGTCCTGATGGTGTCGGTAGGTACAATCATTTTCAGGGAGGGAGTATTTATTGGAGTCCTTCCACTGGTGCATGGGAAGTACACGGAGCTATCCGGGCGAAATATTCCAGCTTAGGGTGGGAAAAAAGCTTTCTGGGTTATCCTTTGACCAATGAAAATACCACTCCTGATGGAGTCGGCAGGTACAATCATTTCCAGGGAGGGAGCATTTATTGGACTCCGAGTACCGGTGCTCACGAAGTCCATGGACTAATCCGACAGCATTGGGCTTCTATTGGTTGGGAGAAAAGTGTTTTGGGCTATCCAACTTCCGATGAACTGGTGGTTTTTGGTGGAACTGGAAGGATCTCCCATTTCCAAAAGGGAAGTATCTATTGGTCCTCGACGGCAGGTGTCCGCGTGCTCCGGGAGCGTGTGAGAATTCATGTGAAAATTCTTGAAAACCCTACCACATTTACCTTAAATCAGCAATTCGCTGCAATGCAGGAGGTATTTGCGGTGGCGGGAATACGAGTGGATTGGGTAACTACTGAAAACCTTAATCTTCCGACCCTAAATGACGTGGACGTAGGAGGGTGCTTTATGGGACAGACCACTGCGGAGCAAAATTCCCTTTTTGGGAACAGGAACTTCATGGGCGGTAACGACCTGGTGGTCTATTACGTTCGAAGTACTGTGCCTGGCTACAACGGTTGCGCTGCTCACCCTGCCGGAAGACCGGGCTGTGTGGTGGTTCGTTCCGCAAGCCGTTGGACTTTGGGACATGAATTTGGCCATGTTCTTGGGCTAAACCATGTGAATAACAATGACAGGCTGATGACTGGTGGAGGGACCTTCAACATCACAAATCCACCACCTGACCTGACAGCAGCTGAATCCACAACTATGCGTAATTCTGCACTTAGTACTCCACTTTAACTATTCTAAATCATGGCACAAAAACGAAAAACTGGCACTTCTGGAGGTTTCCAAGCGGATGAACTCCTGGCCTTTCTCCGACAGGATGAATTGGATTATCCTGCTGCTGCTTTGAAATTTGGAGTGGATGCGCTTCCATTTTTGAAAGAATTGATGGCAAGCAGCGATGAAAATCTCGCAATGAAGGCCGCGTATTTGGTAGGGTATATAGAAGGCGATGCCGCCGATCAAATACTCGAGGAGGCCTCTGACACAGGCTCGGCGCTGATAAGAGTTGCTGCAGCTTTTGGGGCAAAAAACCGCAAATCAGCGGTTGCAGAAGCTATTCTGAAGCACTCTCTGGATGACAATGATCCTTCGGTGGTTAAGTTTGGATTGCTTTCTGCCAAAGCAAGTAAGCTGGAGCAAAATCTGAAAACACGAATTGATAAAATCTCCAAGAATTTTCTGGATGACAGTGTCAAATCGGTGGCAAGTGAAATGCTCAAAAAATTGAAATAGCAAACAGGTATGAATCTTTCAAAAGCTGCCCAACCCGGCAGCTTTTTCTGTTTTCAGGCCCTTTGGCTGTTCATGATTTGAACTCGGATCAAAGGATACGTAATGCATCCAATATTCAAGTTTGCTGAGAATTTGCACCCTCATTTCTATTTCCAGGCTATATCAACTTTTCCGGTAGCTTTCAGTTGAATCTCCAAACCTGTTGAAGTTGGGTAAAATCCATCCGGGAAAATTTCCAAATCGATGATTTTCAGGTCAGCATAGGGTGTTTGGAAGGCGAGTCTTTCACGGATTCCTCCAAGACTTTCTTCCATCACTTCAGCCATTTCAAATCTGAGTTTCTGGTTGAGTTGGCGGATAATTTTCCCCTTTTTCAAGGATGAAGCCATTTTGGCTTTTTTGCTGTCACTTTCCAGGTGAAAATTGACTTTGTCGAACTTCAAAACCTGCTCCTCAGAATCATAAGACGGAAGGCCGACCAGAAACAATTCGCCATCAACTGCATTGCCGTTGCTTTGCTCAGCATGAAAATCCATCTTGATTCCCAATTTTTCCCCATAGGCTTGAGACCTGAAGTTGCCGGGTGTAAATACCGTGGTTTTGTTAACCCGTATTTGTTGATTTTCGAAGTTTTCACTCAGCACTTCATTGATTTCTGCATAGGTAAGACTAAG
>DATIAI010000562.1:0-4632 GCA_035458065.1 Algoriphagus sp.
GGGAAGGTGTTTTGAAATTCTTACTCAAAAAGAAAATGCTTCACTTCCATGGGCTTTTAGAGGTCCAGGGAAAGGACCAAAAACCCCGTATGCCGAACCTTTGGATCATCCTAATGGAATTCGTAAACTGACCAAAGCCACATTCCAGATTCCTGACTCCGACTTTAAATCACAGTTTGTTAATCACCTCCGAGATCATACACAGCTACAATGGGAATCTGCCGAAAAGGTTGGAATAAAATTGGAGTTTGATGGAGGGGTCCAGAAAGAGGTTTTAGATTTTCCTGAGCTTGATCTGGGGATCAGTTTTTGAGTGTACTGGCTAAGGGTTAAAGGTTATTCTCCTGTTTTTTCCAAAAAATACACCCGCATTTCCTTCCTGAGGCGAAAACCCAATTTTTCGTACAATCGGATCGCTCCAAAATTATCCGGGTACACGTGCAGGAAAGGAGTTTTCGATTCCCCCAAAATCCTCCGGATTTGATTGCGGACCAACTCGGCGGCGAATCCATTTCCAAGATGATCCGGATGAGTACAGACTGCGCTGACTTCCACAAAAGGATCGGGCTGGAGCCTTTGTCCGGTCATGGCTACTAAAGAATTCCCATCAAAAATCCCTTCGAAATAGCCCAGTTCTATGGTTTTGGAGAAAAATGGTCCTGGATTCGTCAATGAGGTGAGTGCCAGCATGGCTGGAATGTCTTTATCGGTCAATGGAACAGCTCTTTGTTTTTCAGTCGGGGCAGGAATTTCAGTTGATTCGTAAATCATTTGTGCGATTGGTCTCTGCATTTTCACCGCCCAGCTTTTCGGAATTGTGGTCTCACCGGGGGTAAAAAGTATGATGGGACTTCCGGGAGAAAACCACTTTTCCAGATCACTCCATTCCGCGTCATGATAGAATTTAAATCCCACAAAAAGCCCTTTGTCCCGCTGCATGTATCTGACCCGAGCGTTTCCCTGAGAATGTTTTTTAGTCCCTGAATTGAGGGCATTCCAGACAGGATTTTCAAGAATTGAAGACATAGAAGCTAAAATGGTTTTCCGTAGATACTAAAAAGATAATGGTAAAAGAAAACTATAGAAAATACTGGAATCAAACTGTTAACGAAATGTACTCCAAGCCTTCAATTTTTCGACTTAAACAAATTTCTTTCGCTTAAACCATGCGAAAATAATCGCTGATATCCCAACCATAACAGCCCAGGTCAAATGGTATCCATATTTCCATTTCAGTTCGGGCATAAAGTCAAAATTCATCCCATAAACTCCCACAATGAAAGTCAGGGGTAGAAAAAATGCGGAAAAAATGGTGAGCAGCTTCATGACATCATTGCTTTTTTGGGCAGTGAGAGAAATATGCGTGTTGAGTATGGAATGTGCGTCCTCGATCACCTCATCGAAATGCAGCATGTAATTGATTGTGGATTCCTTGATATCCTGAAGAGAAGAGACATGAGTTTCAGATACGGTAAGTTGGCTCAGGACATTTTGGGAAAGCTGAAGTAGTTTTCGGCATATCCGGGCTTTGGCTTTTTGGAAATACAGCTGCTCAATGGAAATTTTCCCATGCTTGTTTAGAAAGATTTCCTTTTCGTTATCATCCATTTTATTACTCAGCCAATTTACCGGAGCTTCAAAAGTTTGGATCATTTTCAAAATGATAGCTAAAACCAAAGCTTCACATTCCTCATACTCTCCTTCCTTGAACTTATCCAAAAACTCAAATGGCTTCTGATGAATGGTAATCAGGTGATCCTCATTGAAGAGAAAGGCAATCTTATTAGTGAGTTTAGCTACTGTCGTATGATTGTGGTGAGGCTCAGCCGAATAGGCCCGGAAAATGATAAAAGTAAAGTCTCCGTGTTTTTCCAGTTTGGGAAGGTGACCGTGCTCCAGAGCGTCATCCAGGAGATTAATGTCAATTTTATAAGGATGAGTAAGGTCAATCAGCTCTTTTGATTTGGGCTTTTCCAGATCCAGCCACTCAAATTTTTCAAAGGATTTTTTGAATTGAGCCATGAATTGTAGGGAATTATAGGGTTGGGTAGATTGTATTGGAAAAGCTGAAAATATAATCGGTAAGCCAATTGTTGCAGTAATGTGCTTCTGAATATAAAAGTTTTTTTGCCAAGGAATTAATTGGTTTCCTCAAAATACTCTCAAAAGAAGCTTACTTGACCACTTGATGAAGGCTTAGCCGAAGGATTTCTCCCATATTTTTGCAGGCAAGAAAAGCCATGTTTTGGTAATGTTTCGACAATTCTGATTTGAGATTGTCCACATTTTCCTCCGGAGAAAGATGATCGTGTTCCATGCATCGGAGGATATCCTCGATTTCCTTATGCGATGATTTCAGGCGGGTGGAAATTAGCGCCCGCTCCTCGCGCTGATATTGGCGCATGGATTCGGGAGTGATGTATTTCATGCCCAGCTGGATGAGGGCATTGTTTTCTTTGAAGTATTGGGGAAGGTAGATGGATTTTTTCCCCTCATAAGTTTGCTGGTCAAAATCAATAGCCCGAATCCGATAGTGAGTTTCCTCAAAGTCTGGGGTCACATCGATCACAAAATTGGAAGAGTGCATGTCCCCAAGCAGGCGTACAAAGCAGCGCTCATTGAATTTGACAAACTCTTTGGCCAATCGAATGGGATTGAGGTGGGGATCCTCCATGTGAACTTTCATGAATTTTTCACCGGGAATTCCTGCTATATGTTCCTCGATCAGGGTATTTTGGTGTACCAAATAACTGATCCGGTTGGGGGAGAGGAGGTGCTCCAATTCCAGTCCATAAACGCGTGAAGCATCCGCATTTTTGATGTAGAAGTAGTCGAAATTATCGTTGATCCGGTTGACGATCCGTACGCGAAAAGGTTGAGTGTTTCCGTAGATACACAAGTCGATCCGATCTACAAAAAGATGCTCCATTACGCTCATATCCCCGCCGGCTTTGAGGAGAGCGTAGATTTTTTTGACATTTAGATGAATCTCCTCCCGATCACTTTCGGCATAGAATACCGTCTCCCATAGCGTGTCCTGATCTTTGGAGTCAAACAACGCAATGGAATTGGTGTAGCGCAGAAGTTCGAAATAATGAATTGGAATATCGACTTCCCGGGAATACTTGATCAGGTAGCGTCTCAGTACCGGACTGATGGGGTAAATGAGTTTTTTTCTACTGATCAGGGCCATGGTTTATAAGTCCACGTGTTGATTTTTCTTCAGGTTTCTGTCGAAAATAAACGGACCGAATGGCAAAATCGAAGCAATTAAGGCGAAAAATGTTCTTCCAAATTCCCATTTCAAACTTTTGGCAGTAGGAAAAACCATATAGATGTAAAGGATAAATAAAATCCCATGAGCCCAACCTACATAAGTGACAGCCAAAGGGGTATCAAACATGTATTTCAATGGCATGGCAATTCCGAGGAGGATCAAAAAAGAAAGTCCTTCGATCAGGCTGATCCATTTAAATCGTCTTGCCCATTTGGTTTGTTCGGCGTTCATTTTTTGGAAGAGGTAAGGTTAAATAGAACCTGCAGTGAGGTCCAAAGTTTCTTTTTAAGGTTGACATCTTCTCCGATCATACTCAGAGAATCGACGAAAAGGTATTCAGTTTCATTTTCGGAGTAGACTTCGTAAGGTCTTGCCGGAACAGCATTGATCGGATGGCTGATTCTTCCAAACTTCAGAACAGTATGGGCATTAAGGCTTTGAAATTCTTCCATTGTTCGGCCTTCTAGATTTTCAGAAGCCACCAAGCCCACTTCATTCATCGAGTGACCGCAGGCATTGATCATTTTTACCAGCATTTCCATCACCTCGGCACTGAGATTGGTCTCTTCGTGCAGGATCAACACTCCTTTGGAGAAATTGCCACGGATAGGAATTGGTTCAGAAATCGGCTGGTCGACAACAATCTGAGGCTCAGGTACTGTTTCTAGCGTTTTGACAGAAACCGCTACTTCAGTGATTTCTTCTCTGATTTCAACTAGAACTGTATCGGTAGATTTGGTTTTGGAAGACAAAGAAGAATTGTCATTCAGCTGAGCCAAAATCGCCTTTCGATCTTCAGGAATGAGGTAAATTTCCTCTTCGATCAGGGATTTGAGCTCCTCAAGACTAAAATTTTCCATGGCTGGAAATTGGGTAAAAATTGCGGTTTGGCAAAGTTTGGAAGTGATTTAAAAAGGCGGAAGCAGCGATTAGCTAAAAAGGGAATGGATTGAGGATTTGAATCCAAATTCTCCATTCCCTGTTATCCTAATTACTTTTCATCAAGATTAAAAATCGATCTTAGCTCGACCGCATCCTCAGGCTTCATGCGCTTTGCCAGTACTAAGCGAAGCTGTCTTCTTCTTAAGGCTCCTTCGAAAAGTTCTATTTCCTCTTTTGTTTCTGGGACAAGTTCAGGGATTTCAATAGGTCTTCCGTTTTGATCTACCGCTACAAAAGTGAAGAATGCACGATGGGTCATGATCTTTTTCCTAGCTGGAATATCTTCTGCCGTCACTTCGATGAACACTTCCATGGATGAATTGAAAGAGCGGGTCACTTGAGATCGGAGAGTGACCACATTTCCCAGGTTGATGGGTTGCTTGAAAGAAATACTGTCGGCAGAGGCGGTGACT
>DATIAI010000563.1:0-4516 GCA_035458065.1 Algoriphagus sp.
AAGAATTGCTCAATGGTAAACTGAAAATCCTCATCGGAACACATGCTTTGCTGGAAGATGTGGTGCAGTTCCAAAATCTGGGAATGGCAATCGTGGATGAGCAACACCGATTTGGAGTTGCTCAACGGGCCAAGCTATGGGCAAAAAATGAAGAGTTTATTCCACACGTATTGGTGATGACTGCGACTCCGATTCCCAGAACTTTGGCTATGACACTCTATGGCGATTTGGATGCATCGGTAATCGATGAGCTTCCGGCAGGTCGTAAGCCCATTCAAACAGTACATCGCTACGACAAGGACCGACTGAAAGTCTTTGGATTCATCAATGAAGAAGTCAAAAAAGGCCGACAAGTCTATATCGTTTATCCACTGATCGAGGAATCTGAAACCATGGATCTGAAAAACCTGATGGATGGGTATGAAAGCATTGCCCGGGCTTTTCCCCAATACCCTTTAAGCATTGTCCATGGCGGAATGAAATCAGACGCCAAGGACTTTGAAATGCAGCGATTTATCAAAGGAGAAACCAAGATTATGGTTGCGACTACAGTGATTGAAGTCGGGGTCAATGTTCCTAATGCTTCCGTAATGATCATCGAAAATGCCGAGCGCTTCGGTTTGTCTCAACTTCATCAACTCAGAGGTCGCGTGGGACGTGGAGCGGAGCAGAGTTATTGCGTATTGATGAGCAAATACGAGTTGTCCAAGGATTCAAGAGTTCGTCTGGAAACGATGGTGAGGACTAATGACGGTTTCGAAATTGCCGATGTGGATTTGAGGTTGCGGGGACCCGGAGACTTGATGGGAACTCAGCAGAGCGGAATCACGGATTTGCTGATCGCTGATCTCAGTAAAGATGCTCCGATATTGGCTTTGGCCAGGGATGCGGCCCAGCAGCTTTTGACAAATGATCCTGAACTAGTCCAGCCGGCTAATGCACCGATTTTAAGGCAAGTGAAGCAACAGAAGACAGCTGCTGTGAATTGGAGTCGAATCAGTTGATTTACGAATTCAGATTTACGATTTACGACGTGAAACCCAACTCAGAGCTTTTTTTAAAAGAGTAAACTTTGAAAAAAAGGATGGAGGAACTTATTGACCCCGTAAATTGAAATTCGTAATTCGTAAATATGGATCGAGGACCGATCTATACGCAAGCAATCAATTTTAGCTCTGGTTTTTTTTAGAGAAAAGATTGCCGATTCTTCTGAAAATCTCCTTTTCCTTTTCCCAGAAGAACTTGAACTGGCCGAAAATAAAGCCGTAGATAAGCAGGAAAATCTGGTAAAGTGGTAATACCAGAAGCAAATACAAAACCGTATTCAAAAATCCCTGACCACCGCCCCGTTCGACTCCAAAGAAGTCGAGAATGGGATTTTTGATAAACAAAATGGTAAATCCGGTGCAGGCAAAAACAACCAATACTAAAACCACTTGAAGTAGACTTTCGAGTTTCCACTTGGTCTGAAGGCGTTGAAGAAATCCGGGATTTTCGTTTTGATCTTGCATGTCGCAAAAGTAAACAGAATGATTCTAAAGAAAAGAGCCGGACAAAATATCCGGCTCTAAACACCTCAATAGAAAATCTTGACTCAACCCTAAGTAAATAGGGCTTTAATTTTTCAGTTTTTCCAATCAAACACTCCCTGATTAAGGCTTTGAAGTGCCTGCACTTTATACTTCGCATCGACCAAAATAGAGACATTGTGACGGCTCCCACCATAAGAAACCATTCTTACTGGAATGTCAACCAAGGAATCCATTACTGATTTGATAGCGCCTTTGGTTTCAGAAACCATATTTCCGACAATACAGATGATGGTTTGGTTTTGGTCCACTTCAACCGTGCCTAAAGCCTGCAGTTCAGCCATGATCTGATCCAAATGACTCAAATCATCGATTGTGACAGAAACCGCCACCTCAGAAGTGGTGATCATGTCGATTGGGGTCTTATATTTTTCAAAGACTTCGAAAATTCTTCTCAGGAAACCATAAGCTAACAGCATCCGGCTGGATTTGATCTTCACGGCGGTGATTCCGTCTTTTGCCGCAATGGCTTTCACTCCGGTGGTATCCACCTTTTCTTTGATTAGAGTACCGTGAGCAGTTGGCTCCATAGTATTGAGCAATCTGACCGGTACATTGTACATTTGGGCAGGCCAAATGGAAGCCGGATGGAGGATTTTTGCTCCGAAATATGCCAACTCAGCTGCCTCGTCAAACGAAAGCTCGGCAATCGGACGGGTTTTGTCGACGATCCTCGGGTCATTGTTGTGCATTCCGTCGATGTCGGTCCAGATTTCGCAAACAGAAGCCTTGATTGCTGCAGCGATCAAAGATGCAGTGTAGTCACTTCCTCCACGTTTTAGGTTGTCGACTTCATTTTTATGGTTTTTGCAGATATAGCCTTGGGTGATGAAAAGTCTTCCATCAGGGTTCTTAGCCAAAATTGCAGTTAGTCTCTCAGAGATTTTGCCCAATTCAGGTTCGGAATTCTCATCAATGCTCATGAAGTCCAATGCAGGAAGGAAAACCGCTGGAATTTCCAATTCCTCTAAAAGCGTATAAAACAATTTGGTGGAGAGTAGTTCGCCCTGAGCCAGGATATCCCTGTTGATTGCCTCATTAAATGAGATTTTCAGCAGAATATTCAGAAACTCAAAATGCTCCCGGATGATTTCTTCAGCTTTAGCCTGAGTCGGTGCTTCCTTAAGCAAAGCAGGATAAAATGCCAGATAATGCGCATGAAGCGTGTCGATGCGCTCCTTTGCCAAGGCTTTATCCCCAGCTGACAAAGCCTCTCCGATCCCAACCAAAGCGTTGGTAGTACCGGAAAGAGCAGATAATACTACTATGGTAGGCTCATCGCCTTGGGTGATCAAGTCTTTCACCTGATGCATTCGCTCGGGACGACCCACAGAGGTGCCACCGAATTTCATGATTTTCATAAGGGTCAATTATTATAGGAAAATAGGTTTGTGAATTAAAATCCAAGCATCTTGATGGCGGTGATGGCTGCCTCGTCGCCTTTGTTGCCGTGCTTTCCTCCGGCTCGATCCATCGCCTGTTTTTGGGTGTTTGGTGTTAATACCCCAAAAATTACCGGCTTGTTGAATTTGAGACCGACATTGGTAATTCCATGGGCGACAGCGTCACAGATGAAGTCAAAGTGGCGGGTTTCTCCCTGAATCACGCAACCCAGACAAAGTACCGCATCGATGCTTTCATCCTGGGCACACCATTGCGCACCGAGTGTAAGTTCGAATGAGCCGGGAACGTTTTTGCGGATGATGTTTTCCTTTTTTGCTCCGTGCTGAAGCAAAGTTTGAAAAGCTCCTGAATAAAGCGCTTCTGTCACTTCTTCATTCCACTCGGAAACGATAATTGCGAATTTTTTGGAGCTGATGTCCTGAATGTTTTTTGAGCTGTGCTCACTGAGGCTTTTGAGGGCAGTCGCCATGAAATTTAGATTTTGAATGGGTTGAAACAAAAAAGAGTAAGACCAGCGGCCTTACTCCTCTAATTGATGCGGTAAACACCAGCATTACTTAGCGGCAAGGCCTTCTAAGCGAGCTTTGTGTTTTCGTGCAGCAGCGTATTCAAATGATTCGTAGTACTTTTCTTCGATCTCAGTATAGGTAGCAATTGCATCAGCAACTTTGCCGGCCTCTTCCTGAGCCACGGCGAGTTTCGCCAAGTACTTTGGAGTGGTGTATTTATTCTCGTTGTTACGGGCAGCTTTTGTGTAGCTGGAGATTGCCTGATCGACATTTCCAAGCTCCAAATTGGCGTCGCCGATCAGGGAATAAGCCTTGGATTGAACTAAGTAATCATCCGATGAGAAATCTTCCAAATGAGTCAGTGCATCCTGGAAGTTCTTCTGAGAAAGGTAGATTGAACCCAAATAGAAGTGCGCCAAATTCGCGGCATCAGTTCTTGGATAATCCTCCACGATGCTCAAGAAGCCTTTGTTGATTCCGTCACCGTTCAATGCGAAGTCAACACTGTCTTGTTCAAAGAAATAGACGGCCTGGAACATTTCAGCCTGAGCCTTTTCGTTCTGATTCTGGTTGTTGATTTGGAAGAAAAGAATTCCACCAATCAGGATTACGGCCACAGCCAATACTCCTGCAAGAACTTTACTATTGTGTTTCAAAAAAGCCTCACCTCTACCGATTCGCTCTGCGAGCACTTCCGGATTTTCCAGGACCTCGTTTTGGTTTGCTTTTTTAGATTGCTTTGTCGCCATGTTACTCAAATTTCGGTCGCAAATATACGGTTTTTATCAAATACACAAGTCGAAACAAAAAAGCCATGAAATCGAGCCTGACTGAAAGAGAAAGGAATGACTAAAAGTGTCTCACATTGGGATTATAACTGCCATGCGAGATTCAATCTGACAATATAAAATCAATAATAAAACAGATTAAATCGGAAAGACTTCATGGCTTTCAGGAAATTCGAACTAGGTTTTATTCCATTACAAAAGGGTAATCCTCCTGAACATAGACGTC
>DATIAI010000564.1:0-9189 GCA_035458065.1 Algoriphagus sp.
GCATTTCAGGGATCAGTTTCATCAAAGTATCATATTCGGATCTTGCCAAATCATTCTTTTGAGCCACATCTTTTTTGATGTTATACAGTTCAAATTGAGTTGGCATGGATGTTTTAAGCCAGTCCACTACCTGAAATTTGGTAGGGCTGAATGCTGAAGAAAAACTCTTACTATCCGGGGAAAGCCTTCCAACGAGCACATAGTCATGATATCTCATCGCCATTTGGGCATTTCCGGGCATGTGGGAAGAATCCAGGAGAAAAAACCAGATGGGTAATACCTCTCTTTCATAGTCTTTATTAAGAAAAGCATTAAAAGCATCTGTCCCATCAAGTGGTCTGTCATCGGGAAGAGGAGCCCCTGCAAGCTTACAAATAGTTGGAAGAAAGTCAGTTCCGTTAAACAATTTATCACTTACCGTTCCGGAAGGAATGTGACCCGGCCATCTGATGAGTCCCGGAACCCGATGTCCTCCCTCATAGGGGTACCTTTTCATTCCACGCAGTTCTCCGGGTGAACCAAAGCTTTTGTCTCGGATAGGGTCCTCCCACTCTCCATTTGACTCCAACAAGGTGACGGGATATTCCGGCCCGTTGTCACTGGTGAAAATCACCAGGGTATTTTCTTTCAGGCCCTGTTCATCCAAAAACCTCATGAATTTCCCAAATGTGTCATCAAGCTGAGAAACAGTCCCATAATACTCCATTTGATTTGTTGTGATATCCTTTTCCGGTCGCGGCACACCTCCATATTTTGCGGATAAAGACAGTTCTTCCACTTCCTTAGTATCATATAACTCCGAAAATTTTCTCGGAGGATCAATAGGAGTATGGGGTTCATTACTGGAAAGAATCATAAAAAATGGCTTTTCTTGATCCCTTTTGGTTAAGATCCAGTCCGATGCCTCTCCTGTAATAATGTCCACATACCAGCCTTCCAATACTCCCACAGGTTTCCCGTTTCGGATAAACTTATCCGGATTTTTTGGTCCGGTATTGAAAGCATTAACTGAAGTAGCCAGGGAATAATCAAAGCCCATTTCATTTACCGAAACTTCGGTCGCCGATTCCAGCTTAGACAAATGCCATTTTCCAAAGAATGCTGTTTCGTATCCGGATTTTTTTAGCAATTGGGGCAGAGTGATTTCGTCCTTATTTAAGGTGGTTCCAAAAAAACCGGCAATATTATAAAAACCACTTCTGTAGGCATTTCTACCGGTCAGGATGGATGCCCTTGATGGAGAACAAACTGTAGCGGCGGAATGCATGTCTGTCATTCGAACTCCTTCTTTTGCAAACCGATCCAAATTGGGAGTCTTAATTATGGGATTACCATAACAAGCCAGATCACCATAGCCCAAATCATCAGTGAGGAAAATTATAATATTCGGTCTCGGTGGATTTTCTATGGTTGTTTTAGCAATAGCCCCCAAAGGATTACCTCGAAGTAATAAGACAACTATTACCAATTGGATTGCAAGTTTTGATCTATGTGTGGATTGAGACAAGGGATAGTTTTTCAACAGATACATTAGGTTTGCAAATCAGAAATAAATTGCCCGTTAACTTAATTCCACATTTTTTTTGATGAACAATGAGTTAACGGGCAAGAAAAATTGCTTTTTTAAAAGGTGATTAAACAACTATTCATTTTGCGAATACTTTCCTTTTCATTGATGAAACAGGAAATGGAATGTGGTTTTATTTTGAAGAAATCAGGGTTTTCTCCTGACGAGTGACAATAGGTACATATCCATATTCCATCCCAGGTGGAGGGGTCACTATCAAAACCGGGTCAATAGCTACGAGTTTTCCTGTACTGGGAGGAGCCATGTATTCCTGATCAATAGTCCAGGTTTTGTGGATTTGCTCTACAAACTTTTGGATAGTCTCCTTCTCTTCCTTACTCCAGCCCAAGGATTGGAAAGATGGTTGATCTATAAACTTATACCAATGGAATGTAACCGTGGACCCGTCTTTCAACTCAACTGACTGTTTTGGGGAGGAGGGTCCGGGTGTCGCCCAAGCCCCTGTAGTTGGAGAAGTATAAGGGAGACTTTTATCTATTCTGAAGTTACCTTCTACAATTTCATTTCCGTCTCTCCAATTGATGTAGTGACTTTCAGACCCAGCTTTGGCAAATTCTTTCTTTCTCAATTCTTCTGGAACATCCTGCGGCCGTACGGCCACTCTCTTATCTCCTTCTTTTTTAAAGTATTGGGGAAAAAGCCCAGCTTGGGAAATTTCATTTTCCTTCCACTCCAAACCGAAGGCATTGGTGTCTGTAATCACGGTTTGGAGTACAGATTCCAATCCGGTCAGTTTTTCTCCACCGTTATTCAGGCTTGCACCCTGATCCAGAGAAAGTGGCCTTGGGTTTAACTCAGGTTTCCAGGTGTGCGCTTTATCAAATTTTCCGGAGTAGGATTTCCCGCTTTTTTTCCATTCCAATAGATAATTGAAAAGCGCATCTTTGGAATAATAAGTCACATCCTGAACCAATACCGATTGACCGTTTTCATTTACCGGAAATTGTAATTGTGGGATTTTAATATAGAGATCCCCTTTTTGGTCTTTCATTTCAAAGGAAGGCACGGTATTGATTTCCATTGCTCCACCGCCACCCATTGTACCGGGTCGGGCATCCAATCCCATTCCTTCAATGGCTTTATATTCCTTGGAAAGACGACTCCACATTTCAGGGATATAAAAAGCAACAGGCCCTTTGAAGTTTTCTGAATTTAAAAACAGAGTCCAGCTCTGATTTCCAGTAGGGGGAGGACCTGGTTTGGCTTCCGTTAATGGAAGTGCCATATGGGTATATCCTAAAAATCTTCCCTCCAGATCACCTTCAAAGGTAATTCCATCAGGCGGAACCAGGATCCTGTTGCTCAATTGTGCAATTCCCAGTTGATCATCAGGCAAAGCTTCCGCTCTATAGAAAAAAGGCCAGCCTGGCGAGGCAATTTCCGAGTTATAGCAATCAGGCACACCATTCATACTGAATTTGGGAGATCCATAGTGGTATCTATTTCCTCTCCAATAGCCAAGGCCACCTTCCTGAGTTTGAAATACACTGGACCAGGTCGGGCCTCTGGGTGCCCATGTTCTCGCAATGGTTCCTTCCGGGCAGCATGGAATATCTTTATTGTCGGGGTTGTCCGGGGTAATCCAATTTCCAGGAAGACCTATCTGAAAACCACTCAGGGGCTGTTCTACCAAGGGCCAAACCGCCGTATAAAATCCTATTCCAGCCCCAAATCCCTCCGGACGTTTTAAAGTACTATATCCAATATATCCATGGAGTCCATTGCTGGTATCTGAAATACTTACTGTCTCCAATGAATTGCTCTTAGTGATCGGATCAAGCTGTATGGCGGAAATTCCCAACAAAAGGAAAATCAACATCGAAACGGAATTACGTGTCAGCATAGGTTTTTTGGGTTCAACATTTTAGAGAAGGGTTCAAAAAAGGTTAATTAAATACCTGCCATCAGATTTCACCCAGATGGCAGGCATAGCATTAATACACTCCCTGCCGGGTATCCCACCAAAGTTGATCACCATAGAATATATCCACCTGAACCACATTGTCAGGATAACTTTCATTAAAAGCAATTTCATTGGCTGGGTACGCCATTCTGAAAGGAGGTCTGTTGTGATTGCTGGCATAGTCATTTGAAACATTGACCAACATAGGAACATCTGTTCGTCTGTTTTCTGCCCAAGCCTCTACGCTCTGTTTGTATAATCCGATCCAGTTTTGAAGTCTGATTTTTTCCAGATTTGGCGTGGCGCCAGCTCCCCAAGCTACTTTGGAGTTCTGAAGATATTTATCAATGTCTGCCTGAGCTATCCCGTTGTCGAGCATGGAAACGGTAATCCCTTTTTCGTAGGCCTCCCGTGCATTTCCCCCTGCAACCAAGCCCCTTTCAAAGGCCTCCGCCTTAATAAACCAAACTTGAGCCGCATTCATAAACGGTGAGAATCCCCGGTCATCATATCCATATCGATTACCGATATGGGACACATTCTGCTGGGTGTTTAGGGGGAAACCAGATTGCCCAATTCCCATTCTATAGCCATTGTATATGCCGGTCGCATTTTTATCAGCATAAATTGGAAGTCGCGGATCCTCCATATCAACCAAGCGGCTGATGAGGTCATGATTTGTTCTATACTGATCCTGCTTGTTAGTAGGTACTCCCAGTCTTTGTCTCCAAGGCTCAATATTGTTGGTAGCGATACCGGGCCATCTCAAGTAGGCATTGTCCGCATTGGTTTCAAAAACAGGATAGGTTGAAGGGTTACCCAAAATTTCGGAAATAACTGTAGCAGCAGCCTGGGGAGCTACTATAGACATTCTCATGGCTACTCTCAGACGAAGAGAATTGGCGAATTTTTTCCACTTATTGATATCACCCGCGTACATAAAATCCCCTACCCCAATGGCACCTGAGGACGCATTCAACATTGTGTTTGCCTCCTCCAGCTCACTCAAAATTTGGGTGTAGACTTCTTCCTGGGTATCGAAAGCCGGATTTAAGATACCTTCTGATCCTAATAGAAATGCTTCTGAGTAAGGGATGTCTCCCCACATATCGGAAACCTGCTGAGCGGTAAAGGCTTTCATGATCAATGAGACGGCAGCAAGGTTATTATTGCCTTCTCTTATCGCATTAACTCTGGAATCTTCAAAGTAGGCCATGCCCCGATATAGGTTGTCCCATTGCCCGTTATTGATATCTACCCTGAATTCATAATCCCCGGCACCGATTGCAGCCAGTTGGCCAGACCATGTTCCGGTATAATAGATCCCTATTCGCTCTCCGAACAATTGCCCCGCTACCACAGTCAAGCCAGCTCCGAAAATATTTGAAGCAGGAACAACAGACGGTTGATTGGGATTGATATTCATCTCAGTCCAATCATCGGTACATGAAATTGCTGTCATCAACATGCATATCGCCAGCAACTTACTTATCTTATTTTTTAGTATGTTTTTCATATCTGAAACCTTTTAGGGTTGTTTTTCAATGTTTGTCTGCATTTAAAATTTCCACCTGTCGTAGAATTAGAAATTCAATCTGAGGTTAAATCCATACGATCTGGTGGTAGGAGCCATGAAGTTTTCAAAGCCTGTACCTCTTTCTCCACCTCCCATTTGTGAAGCTGCCTCTGGATCAAGTCCCAATTCTTTGGCTTTCTCGCTTCTGTGTAGAATAGCAAGGTTTCTTCCGAATGCAGAAATTGCGATGTTTTGTAATTTTCCAAGGCTAAAGGTGTAGCCCAGAGTCAATTCACGGAGCTTCAAATAAGATCCGTCAATAATTGAGTATTCATGGTTGTTCCATACCCATGCACCATTGAAATAGTCTTGCGCTGATATCCGGACATCATTTGGAGAACCGTCACCTTTAACTCCAGGGACAATAATTCCTTCTTCACGGACATTGTTTTGGACGGTATTGGTGAAAGAGCCAGTGGGGTAAGAGTGCCAATAGGTACCACTGAAAAAGTCTCCCCCTTTGCGCCAATCCAATAAGACTCCCAGGTTAATTTTTTTGTAGGTAAAAGTATTCTGAAGTCCACCAATCCACTTGGGAGTTACATTTCCCAAAATTTTCTGTTGGCTGGTAGACATCGGTGTACCATTGGGAGCAATCATGATATTGCCTGCATCATCTCTCACATAAGGAAGGCCACTGATATCTCCCCATGGTTGACCGGGAGTACCCACCAATCTGGCTCCACCAAACCCGGGACTAATGGTGATATTTTCAAGACCTCCATAGAGTTCCACCACCGTGCTGTTGTTTTTTGCCCAATTGAGCGTTGCATTCCATCGAAAATCTCCGGCATCCATAATTAATCCCCTTATGATTAACTCAATTCCGTTATTTTCAATTTTAGCAGCATTGATTAGCTGGGAGGCGTACCCGGTAGTTCTTGCTGTCGGAACGTTCAGGATCATGTCTTCTGTGACTTGATTGTAGTAAGTTGCATCAAGAGAAAGTCGATCGCTGAAAAATCTAAAATCTACCCCGATTTCCGTAGAGGTGGTCATTTCCGGTCTAAGGTTCGCTGGGGGTTTTACTGCAGGTGAATTGAATAAAGCGATGTTATTGAAATAAGTTGTGCTGTAGGTACCCATGAGCTGGTATGGGTCAGTATCCGAACCTACTTTCGCAACACTGGCCCTCAACTGCATGTGGCTGAAATTTTTTGACTTAATATCAAGCGCTTCCGACAGCGTAACAGAAACATTGCCTGATGGATAGAAATACGATCTGTTTTCCTCAGGTAAAGTAGAACTCCAGTCATTTCTTGCAGTAACACCTGCATACAAGTACCCTTTGTAGCCCACTGTGACTGAAGAGTAAAGGCTATAGTTTTCCTTTTCGCTATCAAACATCCCTGTACCCGGTGTTCCTTTCACATTTCCGATGTTGAACAGATCTGGTACATTCAAATCCGGAGCACTTAAGGTCATGCTACTAAACTTATTTTTGCGGTAGTTACCCCCTACAAGGCCAATCAGAGAGATTTCATTTTCAAAGGTTTTGTTAAAATCCAACCTGACATCTGTGTTGAACTCCTGTCGGTTTTGATCATTTTGAGAAAATTGCCCACCCATTTTATTATTGATATTAGCACGGGTTCGGGACAAGGTGATGGACTTTCTCATTTCATCATAGTAATCCAATCCGACTATGGTATTGGCAGTCAGCCAGTCATTGATCTGGTAGGCAACATTTACATTTCCATAGAAACGCTCCCTGTTCATCCCATTGGTCTGTTTCAAATCATAGTAGAAATTATTTTGATTTATGTTATAACCGCTTCCTTGCTCGTTTTCGAATTCATCGTAAACTTTTCTGACTTCATCCAGAGGGATATGTCTGAATGCCCCCCAAGCAAGTTTGGTCATCGATCCATAAGAGACTACCGGAAGGTTATCGCTTTGCCTGTTGACGTAATTAAAATTGGTACCTACAGTCAGCTTGTCATGAGGATTGAGAGTAAGATTGGCATTGAGGGTATTTACAGTCTGATCGGTATTGAAAAAGATACCCTCCATTTTTCGGTTTGAGAAAGCAACCCTTCCGAATGCCTCTTTACCTCTTGCTGTGACCGCAATCTGATTAATGTAATTGGTTCCGGTTTGGAAGAAATTGTCCTGAATATTATTGGGATTGGATTCCCAAGGACTGTCAGGGCCTTTTATCCATTGATCCAAGAGAAGGCCTGCATCAAGTCTCGGGCCCCAGGATGTTGCATTTTCCTGTACTCCACCTCCGATTCCGTTTACATAGTTGTAGCTAAATCGCTTCGCATACTCATTGTATGAAAGGTTGGAATTTGGGTTGTTACTCAAATATTGCTGCCAGTCATATTCACCTCCTCGAGTTCCTATACCATATTCATTTTGGAAGTTCATAAAGTAGCTGGGGACATCAAAAACCATGGAGGAGTTAATTTCAACTCCCAGTCCTTCCCGTGCCTTGCTACCCTTTTTTGTCTGAATCAGGATTACACCATGGGCTGCCCGGTTTCCATAAAGTGCCGCTGCATTCGCGCCTTTCAAAACAGTCAAAGATTCAATGTTTTCCGGGTCAATATCCGCAGCTGCATTTCCATAGTCCAACCCTCCATTTCCGTCTAGATTGGTTGTGGTATTATCAATAGGAACCCCGTCTACAACAAAAAGAGGTTGATTTCCTGCAAAGGATGCATTTCCCCTGATGATAATTCGGGATGAAGCGCCGATTTGAGATCCACTGTTGGTCACCTGTACACCGGCAATTTTACCGCTCAATGCATTGACGATGTTGTTGTCTTGAGTGGTAATCAGATCTTCCGGTTTTAGAGCTTGAACGGTATAGCCCAATTCTTTCCTTTCCCGCTGTACCCCCAAAGCAGTCACCACAAATTCGTCCAGAGCTTTGGTATCTTCTACCATAATCACCCGGATTACACTTTGCGAGCCTATATCCACCTGTTGGGTGATGTATCCTATATAAGAGAATGAAAGACGTTGCGACCCTTGAGGCAGAGTAAGGTCAAATTTCCCGTCAATGTCTGTGACAGTCCCTATCGTTGATCCGGTAACCACTACCGTAACACCGGGTAGGAACAGCCCAGATTCATCTTCAACAGTCCCTGAAATCCTGCTTTGCGCAAATCCATCAGTAATGGATATCCCATACAAAAAGATAGATACCAGCAGGGATATCATCTGTTTGTTTTGACAACGAGTAATAATTGATTTCATATTGGTTAGATTAAGTGGGTTAGGTTAAAACAATGGATATGTTAAAGTTAACTTTATGCCCCCCCCTTTCTATCCATCATTTTGCCCAAAAAATATGGTATGTTAACTCTCGTCCCCCATCCATTACGCTATGTTGAATTTTGACCACTTAAAACCTTAACAAAAGGTGGACTAAAAAGCAAAATACAATCCTGTCACTAGAAGCAACCTAAAAAATCAACAGCACCAAACCATTACAATTAATGTATTAATAGGTAGTTCTTCATCTTTAACAAAGGAAAATTACTTACAAACTAAAAAATCCTATTATTTGCGCAAGCGATCAAATTCATCCTACAAAGCATTTAATTAAATCCTGACATTTCTATTTCTAATGCCTATTCCTAAGACACCAAACTAGAATTCAATTAATTTCAATGCATTATAATGAATTACTGTGTCCTATGTAACGGTACTTCCTCAGTAGAAATAATGTTGTTGTAAATGTCCGGCAAAACAAACCCTCTGTAAAATCTCCAATGCTTTATCAATAACATTTCCCCTGTTCGGGATTTTCATGATTTATTTTGTCCCCAATAGGCAGGGTTACTTATTGAAAGACTATGGTTTTTACAACAGACGCAAAAAACTAAAGAACATTAACTCTCAAAAAAATGAGATTGGTTTTTTGTAGATAAGTCAAACCTTAAATAATAAAAAGCGGAGTTGTTGATGTTTGAAAAAAAACTGCGAAAATATGTAACATTTGATCATTAAATAGCCAGATACACTTTTAAACAATCTCAATAAAGCGAATACTAATATGCAAAAGAATACCTGTTGGTTTTGGAGAAAAACTTAATAACGGACACATGAAATGAGCTCTCCATATCCTATCTGGAATGATTTGACGGGCTTGGCTATTTAGTAAGAAGT
>DATIAI010000565.1:0-3785 GCA_035458065.1 Algoriphagus sp.
AGCAATATGCGGATTACCCAATTGGCAATTTTGGTATTCTCCCTGATCGTATTGGTATTTTCGACCTATATGAGTGATGAGTTGGTGCTGTTGGCAAGAGTCAGTTTTGCAGGCACGTCCATGATTGCTCCGGTAGTTTTGAGTGCGGTAATTTTCAAAAGTCCGCCAAAATCCTTGCTTATTGTTTCTGCCTTGGCATTGAGCTATTTCGTTTTGTCCTTGCTCGAGTTGGTTCCGGCTGGATTTGCTGGATTGCCGACTGATGCAGCCATGTATTGTATTCTTATTCCCTTGACTGCGATTTTGATGATTGCGCACCACTTTACCCAAAAAACTACCCATGAAGCTTGATTCTGCTTTTTCAATCTCAGATTTAAAATTCTCTTTAGACCGATTTTGGAACCTTTCAGGACAAAAAATCCGAATGATCGAGGAGTCTTTTGACACCCAAAAAGGAGCTCCAGTTTTCACCGAAAAAGGAAAATATGTCACCCGGGGTTGGACGGAATGGACCCAGGGCTTTCAATTTGGTTCGGCTATTCTACAGTTTGATGCGACTGGGGAAACCGAGTTTCTGGAAATCGGCCGTAAAAATACGGTCCATAAAATGGCTCCTCACCTCACCCATATTGGTGTTCACGACCATGGATTTAACAATGTGAGTACCTACGGCAACCTACTTCGTCTGATCAATGAAGGCAAGATTGAAGGGTCGGATTGGGAAAAAGAATTCTACAAACTCGCATTAAAAGTCACCGGAGCTGTTCAGGCTACCCGCTGGACCACCATTCCCAGTGGAGGATTTATTTATTCTTTTAATGGACCTCATTCGCTTTTTGTGGATACGATCCGCAGTTGTCGGGCTTTGGTTGTCTCACATCAGTTAGGCCATGTGTTGCAGGCAGAAAACGACAAACGTATTTCTTTGATTCAGCGGGCGATTCAGCATATTCTGAGCACCGTTCGCTTTTCCATTTATTATGGAAAAGGAAGAGACCGTTATGATATTTCCGGCCGAACTGCGCATGAGATCATTTTCAATACCAACGACGGAAATTACCGCTGCCCCAATTCACAGCAAGGTTACACCGGCTTTAGCACTTGGACGAGAGGTTTGGCTTGGGCGATTTGCGGATTGGGGGAAACTCTGGAGATCATCGACAAAATTCCGGAATCAGATTATTCTGAAGTCATTTCCAAAAAGGACCTAATCGCTGAACTTTCCCAGGCAGCCATTGCCACCTCAGAGTTTTATTTGGCAAATACCCCAACTGATGGGATTCCCTATTGGGATACCGGAGCGCCAAATCTTCACCGTTTGGGAGACTACTTGTCCAGACCTGCAGATCCGTTTAATGAATTCGAACCCGTAGACAGTTCGGCTGCCTGCATTGCTGCGCAAGGCTTAATAAGAATTGGAAATTGGCTGAAAGTAAGTGATCCAGAACACGGGGAGAAGTATAAAAATGCCGGGATTCAGCTTGCCGGAGTGCTTTTTTCGGAACCTTATCTTTCCACAGATGATCATCATCAGGGATTGATTTTGCACTCGATCTATCATCAGCCAAACGCTTGGGATTATACCCCTGAATCAGGAAAAGTTGCCCATGGGGAGTCCAGCATGTGGGGAGATTACCATGCCCGGGAATTGGCACTTTTGCTTCAGCGAATGATGAAGAATAAGTCATACTATTCTTTCCTAAACTGTGTGCCGGCATGAGCGGAAAGTACAAACCCCAATATCCTCGAATCGCTCAGTTAAAGACGGCTGAGCTTTTTGGGCAGCATCTGGAGAAAGTAGGAATCGATCTGGACTTTGACAAGGAACTTAAATTAGCGGTTGATTCACCTTTTGCCAAATCGCATACCCTTCGGTCCGGTCAAAAAATCGGAAATGCGATGTGTATCCTCCCGATGGAAGGTTGGGACGGAACCACCGATGGGCGGCCAACTGAATTCACCAAAAGGCGCTGGAAGCATTTTGGCCTTAGCGGTGCAAAGCTCCTTTGGGGTTGCGAGGCAGTGGCTGTTCGGCCGGAAGGACGAGCCAATCCCAATCAACTGATGCTCAATGAGCAGACCTTTCCGGATTTTGTCGACCTTTTTGAGCTTGTAAATACTACCCATCAGGACCATTTTGGCGATACAAGTGACTTGCTGATTGGCTTGCAGCTGACCCATTCCGGCCGCTTTTGCAAACCCAATGACAAGAAAAAAATGGAACCGAGGATTTTGTATCCCCATCCGGTTTTAAATAAGAAGTTTGGATTGGCAGATGGTTATCCGATCATGACGGATGCGGAAATTGATTCAATCATTGAAGACTACATCAAGGCAGCAGTTTTGGCTCAAAAAGCGGGATTTCAATTTGTGGATATCAAGCACTGCCACGGCTATCTCGGACATGAATTTTTAAGTGCATACGACCGTGAAGGGAAATATGGAGGAAGTTTCGAAAATAGGACTCGATTCCTTCGGGACATTGTTTCTGGCATCCGATCAGCAGCTCCGGGTTTGGAAATCGGCGTTCGAATGAGTGTTTTCGACTGGGTTCCATTTCAAAAAGGACCTGAAGAAACCGGGATTCCTGCTCAATCCGAACCGTACAAATATGCCTTCGGAGGAGAAGAGAGCGGCACTAAAGCTGATCTTAGTGAATCTTTTCTTTTCCTTCAGGAGATGGAAAAACTGGGAATCGAACTCTTTTGTACCACAGCTGGCAGTCCCTATTACAATCCGCATATCCAGCGGCCTGCACTTTTCCCACCATCCGATGGGTATTTGCCACCAGAAGATCCGCTTTGCGGAGTCGCCAGGCAAATCCAGGCGACTGCTGAAATCAAAAAGGCATTCCCCAACTTTTATGTAGTCGGATCGGCCTATTCCTACCTTCAGGAATGGCTTCCCAATGTGGGACAAAACGTGCTGAAAACCGGAAAAGCTGATTCGATCGGCTTTGGTCGCATGGTCCTCAGCTATCCGGATATGCCAGCGGATATCCTTTCCGGTAGCGGACTGAAACGGGCCAAAATCTGCAGGACTTTTTCCGATTGCACCACTGCGCCGAGAAATGGGATGATTTCGGGATGTTTTCCCCTTGATCCGTTTTACAAGGAAATGCCGGAATATGATCAACTTAAAGCTTTGAAAGGAGAATGAAATCCGTCGCATTGATAACTGGAGGCACTCGGGGAATCGGACTTGGAATCGCCCGAAAATTGGCTCAGGAAGGGATAGATCTGGCTTTGAACGGTGTAAGGGCTGAGGCTGAAGTCAAGGAGGTTTTGGAAGAGCTTCGCAAAAGCGGAATCCGAGTCGAATACTTTCAAGGAAATATTGCCCAAAAATCAGATCGGGAAAGTGTCCTGATTGGAGTGAAAGAAAAATTCGGCAAGATCAATTTCCTGATCAACAATGCAGGCGTTGCGCCAAGAGTTCGGGCGGATGTCCTGGATGTGGCCGAGGAAGATTTCGATCACCTGATGGACATCAATCTCAAGGGGACATTTTTTCTGAGTCAGACTTTTGCAAATTGGATGACGGAAATTCGCAAATCAGATCCGGAAAGTCCTCTTTCCATCGTGTCCATCACTTCCGTTTCGGCAGTTTTGGCCTCCTCCAATCGGGCGGCATATTGCATGGCTAAGGCGGGACTTTCGATGATGTCCAAGGTTTTGGCGGTACGATTGGCCGAATTCAACATTCCAGTCTATGAAATCCAGCCTGGAGTAATCGAAACGGATATGACCGAAAAAGTGAAATCCCTTTATCAGGAGCGGATCGAA
>DATIAI010000566.1:0-2034 GCA_035458065.1 Algoriphagus sp.
CATTATCATTCCAAAAGAAAAAGCCTGCTTGAGAGAGGAAGTTGATATCATCTGAGCCTCAGCACGGGAGTTTTTCACTATCGTAATGTTTTCCTCTTCCCCATTATCATAGGTAGGTAATTCCTGGTTGAGGTAATTCAGGCGCAGATTGAAAGCAAACTTCTTGCTTTGGCCAACATACTTGTAATGGTCGATCCGGAACTTCGGATTTTCTGAAATGTCGGCTATTACCAATGTGCGGGACGATTTCCCGATCAGATCCCGGGCGGTATAATTCAAAAGGATTCCCGCCGAAAACTGATTATCATAGTGAATGGAGGTATTAAGGAGTCTGGGAGGTTTTTCCTTTACTCTGATTTGAATGGAAAATCCTCCATCGTTTGAGGCTATCAGACTATAGTCGACTTTATAAAATCCGTTCATCCCAAACACTCGGTTGATTCCGTCCTGCAATTCCTGTCTTGTCACCTCTTCCCCTTCCCTGAGGTCAAGTTTGGACATGATAAGCGATGTGGGGAAGATCGAATTCCCGATAACTCTGATGGATTGGAATCTGATCGGTAATGCTTCCAAACCGATTCCCTGAGAATGATCCTCCAATCCCAAACTATCAGCAAGGTGTTTGAATTGAGAATAAAATTTCTCTCCGGTTTCGTCTCCGATTTTCAGAATTGCATCAAAATCATCAAAACTGGCTGTTCCATAAGGACCCAAATCCGGCTTGATGTAAATATCTGTTTGCTTGATATTTTCAGCAGTCTTGCCAAGAGATTCTGCCATGGAAAGCTGCATCAAGATAGCCGCGAAGCCCTCCAGTTTTTCGGCTTGGATAAAATCCTCATCGCTTACATTGACTCCGATTACGAATTCTGCTCCCATTTCCCGGACTACATCCACCGGGAAATTATTAACCACTCCTCCATCCACCACCATCGTACTGTCCAACTGGAAAGCCGTGAAGGCAGTGGGAATGGCAATGCTCGAACGAAGCGCATCATGGAGATAACCTCCTTTGAAAACTTTGGGTTTTCCCGTACTGATATCCGTGGCAATGCAACGGAAAGGAATCGGAAACTCGTCGAAGTTTCGGTATTTCCTTGCCGGCCAGGTGTAGTATTGAATAACCTCAGAAAGCATTTGGCCCTCGATCAATCCAGAGGGTAGGGAAATCTTTCCGTTTCGGATTGGAAATTCAAGGAGGTACCGGTTGTAATATTCCTTTTCTTCAAAAGCCACCGTCTCAAAGCTAACCCGGTTGGAAATAATCAAATCCCAATCGATAGACCGGATGATCTGCTCCAGTTCATCGGCACTATATCCCATAGCATACAATCCTCCGACAACCGAACCCATGCTGGTTCCCACTACATAATCCGGGCGAATTCCTGCCTTTTCCATTGCCCGGATCACACCTACATGAGCCATTCCTTTGGCACCTCCACCACTTAGAACCAAACCGATTTTAGGACGGTCATCGTCTAATTCAGTAGTCTGAAAGGCTGAAACTTTTCCAAAAAAACAAATCAAAAAAACGCCAATCAGGCTGAAAATCTTTCTCATACCCCTTCTATCAGCACCAAATCCAGTATTATTTTCTATAATCCAGAGGAGCTTTGCGGTCACCCACTAATGCTTTGTACTCGAAATCATCCCCTCTTCTTCGGTTCAATTCCTCCAAGGCTTTGCCTGTCACGGACGGATCTTTAAAAATATCCATGGCTGTCAGCGTCAAAGTCTTGGCAGCCACCATCATTCCTTTTTGGCCAATGCTCATTCCACCTGAGGCTACAGCTTGCCAGGTATGTGCTGAAGTTCCAGGAACCCAAGTCGCTGTACTCAAGCCTACAGTCGGAACCAACCAACTGATGTCTCCAACATCAGTTGAACCTCCACCACCTTCTTCGCTGACGATAAATGGTGCAATTTTCGCGGCGTCCGCCGGGGTGGATTTCACTCCGGCAGGATATGTTTTGATGATATCTTCCGCGAATTTTTTCTCCTCTTCATTATAATTTACCCCGCCGATTGTCTCCA
>DATIAI010000567.1:0-15700 GCA_035458065.1 Algoriphagus sp.
GTAAAAATGCATTCGCACTATGTTTCTCCCTTTCTTGGTGGCAAAGGCGTTTTCAGAGAAGTGGCAGATATTATTCTCCATTCCAAAGGTCAGCTTATTCCCTTGATTGAAACTTTATCCAAAAAGGAATTATGAACAGAAATACCCAGCCCATGCACATCCGCGAAGGTGTAGTATTGGGAGCAGATAAACCGGTGCTTTTCTCAGGACCTTGTGCTGTAGAGAGCTTTGATATTTGCATCGAGATCGGAACCAAAGTCAAAGCCTGGGCAGATGAAAACGGCTTTTCTTATGTTTTTAAAGCTTCATTTGACAAAGCCAACCGCACTTCTTCGGGATCATTTAGGAGCATTGGGATGGACAAATCATTGGAAGTATTACAAAGAGTTGGGAAAACCCTGAATGTTCCTCTGGTCACTGATATCCACGAAAGTTATCAAGCTGCTGAAGTGGCCGAAGTAGTGGATGTGCTTCAGATTCCCGCCTTTCTTTGTCGGCAAACAGATTTGCTTTTGGCCGCAGGCCAAACTGGAAAAGCAGTCAAAATCAAGCGGGGCCAGTTTATGGCTCCTGAGGATATGCAATATGCGGTAACTAAAGTCCGATCAACGGGAAATGAAAATGTTTGCTTGACCGAGCGGGGATTTTCTTTGGGTTACCACAATTTGGTCGTCGACATGCGTGGGCTGCCGATCATGCGTCAGTTTGCTCCAGTTGTTTTTGATATTACCCACTCTGTTCAGCAACCCGGAGGTCAGGGCGGAAGCAGTGGAGGTCAGCGGGAATTTGCGCCGATTTTGGCAAGAGCCGCAGCTGCTACGGGCATTGACGGTTTTTTTATTGAGACACATCCTGAGCCTGCAAAAGCCCTGAGTGACGGCCCGAATTTGATTCCCCTTCACAGAATGGGGGACTTCCTTTCCATGCTCAAAGAGTCATGGACTTTGGGAAGAAAATACCAAGATTTTAATGTTCAATAATTTGCAATATGATTAAGAATCTACTTTTAGCTTTATTCATTTCATTGATTTCAACAGGATTTACCTCAGGTAAATCCTTTTTTGTTGACACCACTACTGACCAGCTCAGAACACTACTGGAGCGGGAATATTCAGGAGGAGCTATCACGGTCGGA
The DNA here is from genome assembly GCA_035458065.1 of Algoriphagus sp. Taxonomy (GTDB): domain Bacteria; phylum Bacteroidota; class Bacteroidia; order Cytophagales; family Cyclobacteriaceae; genus Algoriphagus. The sequence goes on from DATIAI010000567.1 coordinate 1,136, forward strand.
GACATTTCTCTCCACAGTTCGGAAAAAATCCATGCCTTTTACGACAGAAGAAATCTGAAAGAAGCCTGGTCGGAAAATGGGGTTTTGCTCGAGTTGGCCTATGAGCTCCGATTTGAAATCCGACAGTCTAAGTTTGACGGCTTGAATCCGGAGGATTATTATTTGGGAAGAATTGATGCATATTTTCAAAAATTTGAAACCAATAAGAAATCCGGAATTCAAAATGACCTGATTGAATTAGCCAGCCTTGATCTGTTGTTGACCGATGCATTTTTTAAATTGGCCTCCCACCTGGAGCAAGGAAAAGTTGATCCAACTGAATTGAATTCTGATTGGGAGATCTCGCGCAAACCTCAAAAAGAAGATCCGATCAATCTGCTCAGCACCGCAATTGAAAGTAAAGAAGTCCGGAAAAATCTTGAAAAGCTTTACCCTGAGTTTACGATTTATCGCAAAGGACGAGAAGTAATTCGTGCACTTGATGAGCTAAAGAAGAAAGATTCCCTCGATTGGAAAGGCATCAAAGTGGTTAAATCAATCAAAGTTGGAGATTCTGACAATGCCATTCCGGCTATCCGTGAGAGACTTCTTTTTTGGGGACATCTGAAGCCTTATGACTATTCTGATCCCAAACTTTACGATTCAACCTTGTTTTTGGGGGTCAAGAGCTTTCAGGCAAGAAATGGGATGGAACCTGATGGAGCCATTGGTAAAAACACCGCCGCTGGTCTCAATGCATCTCCATCCTCGCTCATGGACAAAGCCGCTGTGAATATGGAGCGGCTGCGCTGGCTCCCGGACACAGTGAGAGACGCTGAGTTTATTTTGGTCAACATAGCCAACTATCAGCTTGATTACCTGAAAAACCTGGACACCCTGTTTTCTGCCAGAGTGATCGTCGGAAAACAATATCACGAATCCCCGATTTTCACAGCTCCGATGAGCTACATTGTTTTTAGTCCGTATTGGAATATACCTCCCTCGATCACCAGGTCGGAGATTATGCCTGCAGTCCGTAAAAATCCCAACTACCTCAATCAAAAAAATATGGAGGTAGTGACCGGCGATGGAAAACTCGTAAACCCCAATTCTGTGAATTGGTCTGCTCGATCTTTTCCCTACATGGTACGCCAAAAACCCGGAGGGAGTAATTCATTGGGTTTGGTCAAGTTTATGTTTCCTAACTCCCACAACGTCTACATTCACGATACTCCGGCGCGCACTCTATTTGCGAAAGAAGATCGAGCGCTGAGTCATGGTTGCATCCGGATTCAGGACCCTGCTAAGTTTGCGGAGGTTTTACTGAAAGATCTCCCAGGTTGGACACCGGAAAGGATAGACAAGGCTATGCATCAGACTTCTGAACAGATTGTCAGACTTCCCCGAAAAATCCCTGTGGTGCTGGTTTATCTCACTTTTTGGGCAGACTCTAAGGGTCAGCCCCATTTCAGACAGGATATTTACAATCGGGACGCAGAGGTTTTAGAATTGCTTAAGAAGTAAATTATGGAATAAAGCCTTTTTTGATTCCACAAATTGGGTAAATCGCGCCTCGCTTTATCGCATTAATAGCTTTGATATTGGGAAGCGACTTCTATTAATTGGCTGATTGTTAGGTTGATGTAATTTGTTTTTTGGATCCAGCTTTTGATGAATAAAAAGCGTACGGACTTTGGGACACAAATCAGCAGCACTAACCTGCATTTTATGAATAAGAAGGTATTTATCCCACTTGCTTTATTGTTAGTTTTTAGCGTCGGTCTGATCTGGTTTTTCAATCAACGTAGATCCGATCTCACGGAGGAACTGGAGCAAAATCTTACTGGGGAGGGCTTAGATTTATTGACCAATTCCCCTTTCGCTGAGCAAATAGCGGCTTTTTACGCCGAAAGAGACTATCTGGAAGTTTGGCTGTTTAATGATGGACTTTCTAAGGAAGGCAAAGCCTTGTTGGCTCAGATCGAGGAGTCAAAGTTTGAAGGCCTTTTACCTTCGGACTATCATCTCGAGGAGATTTATGAGCTTTCGTCCAACCCAAATACAGAAAACAAAAAATTCCGAAATCTTTCGAAGGAGGAAAAAGTCCGCCTTGAACTCCTGATGACGGATGGATTTTTCAATCTGGCTCATGATAAGGAAAAAGGAAAGATAAACCCTTCAAAACTTGATTCCAGTTGGAAGTTTGAAGCGAAAGAGGATAGTAGCGATTACGCTGCTATGTTGAAAGAAGTCGCAACAGGAACTTCGGTTGAAAAGACTTTTGAGAAACTGTATCCCAACTCCGAACTGTATGCACTTGGGAAAAAGGCGATAAGAGAACTTTATGAAATCCAAAAGAAGGATACGCTTACTTGGGATTTTGAACCTGTCGAGGGAGCTATTAAAGTGGGTGAGAAACATTCTGCCATACCTGCTCTTAGGAAGAGATTGATCTTTTGGGAGTTTTTGGAGCCTTACGAGACGGAAGATCCGGCATTGTTTGACTCCTTGATGTTTGCAGGCTTGCAGGAATACCAGAAATCCAACGGGATGAACCCTGATGGTGTGATCGGCTCTTTGGTGGCTGAGGCGCTCAATATGTCTCCGGAGAATCTGATCGATATTGCCTCTGTCAATATGGAAAGACTTCGCTGGCTGCCGGCGATCGATTGGGATCAAGAAATGGTGCTGGTGAATATCGCCAATTTCCAATTGGATTATTTGCAGAAATCCGATACTGTCTTTACAGCAAAAGTGATTGTAGGAAAGGAATACAGCGAATCACCGACTTTCACCGCACCGATGAGCTACATCGTATTTAGTCCCTATTGGAATATTCCTTCATCCATCACCACCGAGGAGATTATTCCTTCGGTCAAAAAGAACAAACGCTATCTGTCTGAGAAAAACATGGAAGTAGTCAATGCTTCAGGGGAACTGGTTAATGCTTCGGACGTGGACTGGGACTCAGGAACTGATGGAGAGTTTCCCTACCGGGTCCGTCAAAAGCCTGGTGGAGACAATTCACTTGGTTTGGTGAAATTCATGTTCCCAAACGAATACAACATTTACATTCACGATACTCCCGCAAGAAATCTTTTTGAAAAAGAAGTAAGGGCCATGAGTCATGGATGTATTCGGATTCAAAATCCAGATCAGTTTGCCAAGATATTGTTGGACGATAATTCCTGGACAGACGAAAAAATCCAAGAAGCGATGAGTCAGGATGAGGAAGAGGTGGTCAAACTGGGTAGAGAAGTTCCAGTTGTCCTGCTTTACCTGACTTTCTGGGCAGACAAAGATGGGAAAGCCAATTTCAGGTCAGATGTATATGGCCGGGATACTGCTCTTTTGAAGGCTTTGCGGAGCAAAAAATCAAGCCTTGATCAAGCTTGATTTTTGGAGATAGTTTTGGTCTTTGCCAAAAATAAAAAGAAGGCTTCCGTCCTTGATCAGGTCAATTACTTTTGCCGAAAGTTCTGTTGGAAGGGCAGGACATCCTAGACTTCTACCCAGTCTTCCGGTAAGTTTTGCAAATTCCTCACGGGCATAATCTGCGCCGTGAATCACTATTGCACGAGCTCTCGCTTTGTCGTTGAATCCTTTTTCCAATCCGTCTAATCTTAGAGAATAGCCGTGTTTTCCCTGATATGTTTCTGCAGTTTTGTAAAAACCGACACTGCTTTGAAAGGATTCAGGGGTATTTGAAAATTTCTCAGCCATCAGTTCCCCAGAGTTTCTCCCATGGGCAACTACCGAATTGAGGACGATTTCTTGCTTTTCAACATCGATTACCCAAAGTCTCTTTTCGGTGGATGGAAGCGTAAAATCGATGACCGTCAAGAGTGGTTTTTCCAGTTCGTTTTCCAGCTTTTCCCAACCTTCCAAAGCTAAGGTCAAGGCATCAAGATGAGGGATGTTCTCATATTTTTTTGCCAATGATTCCACCAACTCTTCAGGAGAATTGGTGCTTTCGGGCGGATTGGATGGTATGGTTGTACCTGGATTTGGATTTGAAAGAGACAAAAACCAAAGCAGAGAAATAAATATTGCTGATAAATTCATAGGGGGATAAGCCTACTTGGGGATTCTTCAAAAGTAAGCTATTCGGCTAATAGTCAAAAACATTGCCACAAACAAAGCGATGATATTTTTCACTTTTGGTAAATTGATCAAATGGAACCTCTTAATTGCTTTGTAGGTTTTCAGATAGATTTGCAAAAAACGGGTTTTGGGCAGGCTGCCTTTTATCTGTACTTTTGCAGTCCTTTGACAAATTAATAAATTGAATTGCAGAGGTTTAATCATTTTGTTTAAAGAAAAATTTGATTTATTAAACAAAAAGAAAATAATCTCAGTTTCTACTCTCAATGAAAGTATCCGTTTATCGCAAAGAACACTTCAACGCTGCACACCGCTTGTACAATCCTTCCTGGTCTGAGGCAAAAAATGAAGCTGTTTTCGGCAAGTGCAACAATCCCAGCTTCCACGGCCACAATTATGAATTGATTGTCCAACTGAGAGGTGAGATTGATCCTGAAACAGGGTACGTTTATGATATGAAAATACTCAGTGATCTGATCAAGGAGTATGTTTTGAATAAGTTTGACCACAGAAATTTAAACCTGGATACCGATGAATTCAAAAATCTCAACCCTTCTGCAGAAAACATTGCAGTGGTTATTTGGAATATTTTGAGGGAAAAAATTGATCGGAAATTCGAATTAACGATTCGACTTTATGAAACAGAAAGAAACTTTGTTGAATACGATGGGAATTGATATCGCCCGCGCTTCATTCGAGGAAATCGGTGAAGAACATGTTGGGACTTCCCTTCAGACCCCACTTCGTGAGGACGCTTTTGTGATGGATGATGAACTCAAAGTGGAGCTGATCGAGAAGCATTTCCGCGAGATCATGAATATTCTGGGATTGGATCTCACTGATGACAGTCTCAAAGGAACTCCCCATCGTGTGGCAAAAATGTTTGTAAAGGAGGTCTTTTCGGGACTGAATCCAAAGAATAAGCCTGCAGCAAAGCTTTTCGAAAACAAGTTCAAGTACAATGAAATGCTTGTGGAAAAAGACATCACTTTCCACTCACACTGCGAACATCATTTTGTGCCAATCTACGGTCGGGCCCATGTGGCCTACATTTCCAACGGACATGTAATCGGACTTTCGAAAATCAACCGGATTGTCCAGTATTTCTCTAAACGGCCTCAAGTACAGGAGAGGTTGACCATGCAGATCGGCAATGAGCTGAAGGAAGTACTGGGTACGGAGGATGTTGCCGTGATCATGGATGCATATCACATGTGTGTGAGTTCAAGAGGTGTTCACGACACGAACAGTTCGACAGTTACCTCATTTTATTCCGGAAAATTTGAGCGGGATGAGCAAAGCCGAAATGAGTTTTTGAAATACATCAGTTTAGAAAAATAAGCTTAACACAAGGAGCTAAACCAGCAAAACCGGGCTATTAACCCGGTTTTTTTGTTTACTCATAAAACAAAACGGCTTGAATTGGACTTTTAACCTAAAATAAAAAGCATACATGCAAGACAAAAATATCGTGATCGTAGGAGGCAACTCGGGAATTGGGAAAGCAAGTGCAGAGCTACTCCAAGAAGAAGGAGCCAAGGTATTTATGTTTTCAAAAAGCGGAGAGGGAACAACCAAGCTAAATGCTGAAAATGACTTTTCTGAAATCCCCGGTCTTCCTGATGTCATCGACGGATTGATTTATTGTCCAGGCACGATCAACCTCAAACCGTTTCACAGAATTTCAATGTCTGATTTTCACCAGGAAATGGAAGTCAATTTTTTCGGAGCTGTTCGCGTACTTCAAGCTTGTTTGAAAGGATTGAAAAAATCTTCCGGCGCATCAGTTGTTTTGTATAGCACTGTGGCCGTACAGACAGGAATGGGTTTTCATGCAGGGATTGCCTCCGCGAAAGGAGCTGTAGAAGGTTTGACCCGATCACTTGCCGCGGAATGGGCTCCTTCCAAAATCCGGGTAAATGCCATAGCACCTTCTTTGACTGAAACTCCCTTGGCTAATGCGCTACTTTCTACTCCTGAAAAGAAAGAGGCTTCAGACAAAAGACATCCGCTTGGACGGATTGGCACAGCACTGGATATCGCTGAAGCAACAGTCTTTTTGCTTTCCCCTAAATCGTCTTGGATCACCGGACAAGTACTCCACATTGACGGCGGAATGTCTAATTTAAAGTAATGATCAAAACATTTTACCCCTAAATATTGTCCTATCTCAGGGTATGGTCCCGAGATGAACGAACTGTGAATATGAAGACTCCACCTGAATCATTCCTGATTTTTAAGGAAGAATTGAGGAAAGCCCAACTCGAGAAGGAAAGGCTAAAACAACAGTATGAAGAGAAACTGGCAGATGTCAACCGCGAGCTTTCCAGGTTGAAAGAGCAGATTCTTTCTCAACAGGAAATGATGCGAACTACTTTGGAATATGCCTCAAACCTTGAAAGCCGTCTTTCGGAATTCAAAGAAGAAGTCGCCCATGCAACCTCACGGCGCAAAAATCCCGTTTACTAATCTGTACCCACGATAGCCATGAACGATACATTGCATAATTCCGAAATCCAAGACTTTGAAGTTGCCATTGAGGAGCGCTACGCCAAGGTCTGGGTGAATAGTGAACAGAAAATCATTATCTGTGAATTGTTGGCAGATTATATACCAATTGGAGATTTCAAGCAGGTATTTTTCCAAATTGGAGAAATTGTAAAAGCAGGTGATTTCGAAAAATTCATTTTTGACAAGCGTTCACTTCGGGCATTTCATCAGCCTACCATGGAGTGGTACTTTATTCATTGGAAAAAGGAAATGCTAGGCTATGGACTCAAAGTTCACCGCAAAATACTTCCAGCCGAGAAGTGGTTTGAAAAAATGGTTAACATCGCTAAAGACCAAATTCTTCTCAATTATCCTGACAATATCATAGAGCAGTTGGATATCAAGTATTGCGATTCGATCGAAGAGGCAATCCGTATATGATGCGGCACTTTGATGCGGATCAAATCATCCATTCAGATTCCTTTTACAGGAGGAATCTGATCAATTGCCTCGCGGGATACAAAAGCTTAAACCTTATCGGCACAGCAAATACTCAAGGTGAATTCAATCTTGCCCCATTTTCGCAGGTGATCCACCTCGGTGCAAATCCTCCTTTGGTTGGAATTCTATTCCGTCCCCATACTGTAAAGCGGGATACTCTGGAAAACATCCTCGAAACGAAATATTTTACAATCAACCATGTAATCCCTGATTTTTATAAGGAAGCCCATTGGTCTTCTGCCAATTGGGATTCCTCGGAGTTTGAGAGCACTGGAATAGAACCGGAGATTAAGTTCGGTTTCAAGGCTCCTTTTGTACAAAACAGTCCAGTTCAGCTCGGGTGTAATTTGGTTGAAACACAGACCCTGCAAGTCAATCAAACGGTCTTTTTGATCGGAGGAATAGAGCATATTTTTGTGGAAGAAAAAGGCTTAAGGCCAGACGGTTCATTGGATTTGGAGGCCTTGGAAACAGTGACTGTAGCAGGGCTCGATGATTACTATGTGGGAAAACGGCTTGCTCGCCTTACCTATGCCAAACCCAATAAGTTTCCTGAGGAAGTATAATTCCAAGGGGATTTTTTTTGCCCAGGATATCTTCGGTTTATGGTTTTTTAGGCAAATTGAAGCAGGATCTGATCAATTTTCATTTGAACCTCAGAGCTGTTCTTAATGATGAAACCTGTTTTTTTCCTTTTGCTTATCGCATCCCTTTTTTCCTGCCAAAAGCAGGAATCAAAGGAAAGTACAAAGTATTTCAATACTGTAACTGGTAGCTACCCCATTGATTCATTGGGATTGACGCTGATTCACGAACACATGTTGGTGGACTTCATCGGAGCTGATTCCATAGGTCCTGAGCGGTGGAATCGGGATTCAGTGGTAGCCAAAGTGCTTCCTTACCTTTTGGATGTCAAGAAGCATGGAGTCCGGACCATTTTGGATTGTACGCCAAGTTATCTGGCAAAAGATCCTTTGCTTCTAAAAACACTCAGCGAAAAATCAGGGATTCAGATAGTGACCAATACCGGATTTTATGGTGCGGTAGGCGGAAAATACCTTCCGGACTTTGTCCAAACCGAAACTGCCGAACAACTCGCCGAGCGCTGGATTGAAGAGTATGAAAACGGAATCGAGGGTACGGGCATCAAACCGGGATTTATCAAGATATCCGTTAACGAAGCTGATACGCTTTCTCCCATCGACCAAAAACTTGTCCGAGCTGCGGCAATTACTCATTTGAATACAGGATTGACGATTGCCTCTCATACGGGAACTTGGAAAACTGCGGTCCAGGAAGTGAAGATTCTTCAGGAAATGGGAGTGGAACCATCAGAATTTGTTTGGGTTCATGCTCAGGCCGAAGAGGATTTTCAAAACTATCAGAAAGCTGCTGAATTAGGAGTTTGGATCAGTTTGGACGGGATAGGTTGGGCAATCGATCCTTATGTGGAGCGATTGGTTTTTGCTAAAGAAAATGGGCTTTTGCACCGAATTTTGATTTCCCATGACGCTGGCTGGTACGATCCGGCTAAATTGGGCGGAGGAGATTTTCAGCCTTTTACCAATATCTTCGAAAAGATGATTCCTGTGCTAAACTCAAAAGGATTTACTGAAAGTGATTGGAATCTTCTTCTGAAAGAAAATCCAAAAAGGGCTTTTGAATTGAGGTAAGTTTCTGTGAATCAAATTTTTTCAGTTTTTCATCCCAATAGATGACTGGACAAAATTCAAATCAGTCTCCAAATTTTCTTTGCTGAATTTTAGTAAGCCACCTTGCCTGCTTACCTTTGCGCATGGCAGAACAAATCCTCATCCTTGATTTTGGTTCTCAGTACACCCAACTCATCGCCCGAAGAGTAAGAGAACTGAACGTTTATTGCGAAATACACCCTTATAACAAAGTCCCCGAAATAACGGCCGACATCAAAGGAATCATCCTTTCCGGATCTCCCTGTTCGGTTAGGGATGCAGGTGCTCCGGATGTTGATCTTGGAGCATTCAGAGGCAAACTTCCCCTTCTGGGAGTGTGCTATGGGGCCCAACTTTTGGCAAGCAAATTCGGCGGTGAGGTACTTCCCTCTACCATTCGGGAGTATGGGCGGGCAAACCTGGACCACATTGATCTTCATCATGACCTGCTCAAGGAAATGACACATGGCTCACAAGTTTGGATGTCGCACGGAGATACCATCAAAGAACTTCCTGCCGGCTTTGAAGTCATAGCTAGTACTTCATCTGTCCGGGTGGCAGCTTTCAAAATAGAAGGAGAAAAAACATACGGCATTCAATTTCACCCGGAAGTAACCCACTCACTGGAGGGGAAAAACCTGTTGAGAAATTTTGTGGTGGGGATTTGCGGATGCGCACAGGATTGGACTTCTGATACCTTTATCGATAGCACAGTTGCTGAGTTGAAAGCAAAAATTGGTTCTGATAAAGTGGTGATGGGTTTGTCAGGAGGGGTAGATTCATCCGTGGCAGCAACCTTGATTCACCGTGCTATAGGTGATCAGCTGACTTGTGTGTTTGTAGACAATGGTCTGCTTCGCAAAAACGAATTCGAGGAAGTACTCGATTCCTACAAGCACATGGGCTTGAACGTAATCGGAGTGGATTCCAAAAAGCGATTTTATGACGCATTGGCAGGATTGACAGACCCAGAGGCAAAAAGGAAAGCAATTGGAAAAGCCTTCATTGAAGTATTTGATGAGGAAGCACATAAAATTGAAGGAGTAAAATGGCTGGGACAGGGTACCATCTATCCGGATGTTATCGAATCTGTCTCCGTAAAGGGACCTTCGGCTACAATCAAATCTCACCATAACGTGGGTGGATTGCCCGATTTCATGAAGCTTTCAGTAGTCGAACCTCTAAATACCCTCTTCAAAGATGAAGTCCGGGAAGTTGGAAGAGCTTTGGATATTGTGGAGACGATCATTGGCCGTCACCCATTTCCTGGACCGGGTTTGGCGATCCGAATTTTGGGAGATATCACTGAAGAAAAAGTGAAAACACTGCAGGAAGTGGATCATATTTTTATCCAAGGATTGAAAAATCATGGCCTTTACGATCAGGTTTGGCAAGCTGGAGCCATTCTATTGCCGATTCAGTCGGTGGGAGTTATGGGTGATGAAAGAACCTACGAGCGAGTGGTTGCTTTGAGAGCGGTTGGTTCTGTGGATGGGATGACCGCTGATTGGATTCATCTTCCTTATGAGTTTCTTGGCAAAATGTCCAATGAAATCATAAACCGGGTCAAGGGTGTCAACCGCGTGGTTTATGACATTTCCTCTAAGCCACCTGCTACCATCGAATGGGAATAGTGAAAAAATTTATCTAATGAATATAAAAAAACCGGGTCCTGAAAACCCGGTTTTTTTATTGTTAAAATTTTGCAATTCATTTACAAATTGAAACAAGTAGAATATAGTATGGAATTAAACAAATTATTTTTATCCCATAGTTATAAAAAAGTTCTGAAAAATCTCGATTAAAGAAGAATTGTAGCAGGGTCCATGATCCTGAAAAGATGAGTTTCTAATAACCCTAACCAGAAAAGTAAATGGAATTATCATCCACTTTAACCATTCTATTATTAAGCTTAGCTGGCATTACATTGATTGGTTTGGGGTATTATTTTTTTGTAATAATTCCCGCTCCGGAATTGATTGACTCAGAAATCGACCCAGAGATTTCTTTAGAAGTCAGCATGGTAAAGGCTAGGGAAAAATATGATGATGTTCTTGACCAATTTGATGAACAGGAACTGACTCAGAAAATCTACCAGTTACTGGTACTTGAAAAAATCTACCTGCAACAGGGTTTGACTGTGGGAGAATTTGCAAAGAAACTTGGAGTTCAGGCGCGTATTGTGACCCAGATTTTCGATAAACTTTATGGTCATACTTTCAAGGAATTGACTAATATGTACCGCGTAGAATACGCAAAAGAGAGGATTGAGGAAGGTTATTTGGACCTTTATACGTTGGAAGCCTTAGGCCATGAAGCTGGCTTTAGTTCGAGAACAACTTTCTTCAATGTTTTCAAAAAAGAAATTGGCACATGCCCTAGTGAGTATTGGAAAAGCTCCCTGGAAAATGTAGCATAATAGTAAAGTAGATTGGGTTGTTTACTTCATTTTTTAGGCCTGCGTTTGTTGGAACGCAGGCTAATTTGTTTTAAGTATATATTATAAATAGTAGTTTTAAAGCAAGTTTGCATTCCATTTGCAATTCCTTTTATAAAAAATATAATATTATTTTAGAGTGAAATCAATTTTTACTTTAATATAATTTATGGGGAAGAATCAGATAATTTTGGGTGGATATTGAGATTTTTTCGAGCCAAATAAAAACGCATTTCAAATAGCTTAAAAGTCTCTTTATGTCGGGATATGTTTCAAAATCAGTTTTCGGAACATCTGTTTTTTGATAAAAATTCATTAATACACCTTCTTTACATAAGTGCTTTACCTAATTAAAAAGGGGGCGAAATTTTTGTTTTTGAGGTTGTAAAATAAAAATTAGAGAAATGAATTTGTCTATGTTTTCGGCTAAGACATATCAACTTTTGGTAGTTGAATTGTTTGTAAGGAATATGCTCTTTACTATTGGGCGAATGGTGAATTATGGGCAAAATCATTTTTTCCAAGGACTATCCTTGAATACCTTGATTTTGACTTTTTGTTTTCTCTTTATTAATTCTTCGGATTTGCTTGCTCAATTTGATGGGGGAAAAGGCACTAAAGAGGATCCTTACAGAATTAAGACTTGGGAGCAACTTGCGCTCGTTAAGGATGAGCCATCTTCCGCTTTTATTTTGACCCAAAATCTGGATAAGAATAGTCCCGGATATGACCAATTTGCCGGTCAAAATGCCAATTCCGGATTGGGTTGGTTGCCGATATCGAATTTTTCCGGGGTTTTTGACGGTCTTGAACACTCCATTTCTGACTTGGTAATTGCCAGGCCTACACAAAATACGATTGGACTTTTTGGGAAAGCAGGCAATGCCCAGTTCAAAAACCTTCGTCTGATGAACTTCCTGATTCTGGGAGGAAGCGATACCGGTGGTTTAGTTGGAGTTGGAAATAAGGTTCAAATTTCCAATTGTTCTATTGACGGGCAGCTGGAAGGCAAATATTATGTTGGCGGACTGGTCGGTACCATCGGTAATTCAGAAATAACTAACAGCTACTCCCTAGGAGATATTTCCGGATTCAGAAGTGCCGGAGGAATTGTAGGAAATGCATACCAAACCAATTTGAGTCGAAGTTTTAGTTCAGGAAGAGTCAAAGCAAACCTGGAGGCAGGAGGATTAGTGGGCTATTTTCATTCTCTTTCAAATAATGTAATCCAAGATTCATACAGTGTTTCCCATGTCTCAGCGAATGAAGTTGTGGGGGGATTGGTCGGAAGAATTGGGGGAGCAATGATCAAAACCTCCTATGCTGCTGGGATTGTAACTGCAAATAACCAAGCTGGAGGACTAGTAGGTTGGTCTGAATCAAAAGTAGCATTCATTGATTCCTTTTGGGACGTGGAGAAAACCGGGCAGAATTCGAACTCCGGTGGGGCCTCGGGTATCAATACCAAGGAACTAAAAGGAAAAGAATCTTTGACATCCAGAATCTGGAATTTTTCTGAAATCTGGGGTATTAAAGAGCCCAATGATTTAGAACATTTGATTTCATATCCTTTCCTTAAGTCAATCAAATACGACCCTATTGGGCAAAAAGAGAGTAAAAACCCAATTCCCGGTTTGGAAAACGCAAAAGTCCCTTCAGGAATCAATTTTCCCCTGGTAATGGTAAAAACCTATGGAGATCCGGATTACATCCTTGGGGAAGAAGTGGATCATTTGGGACAGACCATAGTTTATAAAGCGGAGGACCCCACGATACTTAGAATCAACGGAAACCAAGCGATGATTTTGAAGGCAGGAACGACTAAGGTTACGGCTTCTATTGCCACAACTTCTACTGATAACTCCGACTTTATTCCCCTGGAACAAATAGTGACTGTGGAGCCAACAGACCTGAAAGTTTATGTAACATCCGATCAGAAAAAAATCTTTGGATCTGCTGACCAAGAATTACAATTCACAATTTCCGGTTTGAAATATGAGGACGGCCAGGAAATTTTATCGGGAAAATTGCAGCGTGAAGTTGGGGAAGATGTCGGCCAATACAAGATCAACCAGGGAACTCTTGAAGCTGGAGTGAATTATAATATCCAATTTACTCCCGCTTATTTTGAAATCACCAAAAAGGAAATAACCCTGGTGGCAAAGAGCGCACAAAAAATCTTTGGCAACGAGGATCCCGATTTGACTTATCTGGTAAATGGACTGGACTCACTGGAAATTTCAGGTGTGATCTCCGGGAATGTGAAAAGAGTAGCCGGCGAGAAAGTTGGCAAGTATGTAATTGGCAGTGGGGATTTGAAGCTTAGTGCTAATTATGAGTTGGTGTTCAAAGTTGCCAATTTTGAAATTATTCCTGCTGAGTTGGGTATGGTCGTTGATCCAAAGGAGATTGAATCTGCTTGGTCCACCATGCCTGCACTACATACTCATGTCACAGCAATGACTCAAGACGGTCAGATACTAGAATTGCCGGTGACTTGGGAGAAAAGTCAGCTCAATCTTTTGGCTTGCGACACTTATTATATGATAGGGATTCTGGGATTACCTGATGGGATTCACAATCCAGATCTGCTAAAGCCAGTACAGAAACTCAAGATTTTGCCAAAATCTGCACCGGAGGATGTTGTTTTGAGTAATGACAAGTTTGAGCCTGGCTCTTCCAATTCAGTTTTTGAAATAGGTAAGTTGACCGTAATCGACAAAGTTGATGATGTGCATACCATCTCATTAGTTGAGGGAAGTGTCGACAACGCCCTTTTTCAGCTCAATGGAAATTCGATTTCCTGGAAAAATGAGGGAAATCCCAAAATCAAAAATCAATACTCAATCTTGGTAAAAGTTGAGGATAGGGGAGGAAACATTCTCCAAAAAGGTTTTCTCCTTAATGCTGCGTTAACCCGGATCGGTGAAATTGAAGTATTTAATTCGTTCACTCCGAATCATGATGGAATCAATGATACTTGGGGGGTTCCAGAATTGGGGAAATTTGAAGGAGCCAGTATTCAGATATTTGAGAGAACCGGTTCACTCATTTATTCTACCGAAAATCCAGAAGGAAGATGGGATGGAACCTTCAATGGTAATGAAGTTTCTGAAGGAACTTACTTCTGGGTATTAAACCTTGAAACAACCGGTGAGACCCGAAAAGGATTTCTGAATCTTCTTAGAAAATAAGAATTGTCTCCGGTCGGAGAAGTTGCGATCCTAACTCAAATTCCTCCTTAACAAAAGCATCAAAATCCAAGGTCAGTTTTCTTGGTTTTTTTGATTTGAATCCTGCATGAGGCATAATCTTTGGGTTTGAAAATAATGGGTTAAATTTGCCCTGCTTCAATCATCCCGT
>DATIAI010000568.1:0-4888 GCA_035458065.1 Algoriphagus sp.
ATGAAAATCCTTGTTCTCGATAATTACGACTCCTTTACCTATAATCTGGTTTATATCGTCCGCCAGTTGGGTTACAATGCACAAATGGAGGTCTTCCGAAATGATAAAATCAGCCTGGAGGACGTCGCCAATTACGACAAAATCCTGCTTTCTCCTGGTCCTGGAGTTCCTTCCGAAGCCGGAATCATGCCTGAATTGCTGAAGAAATATTCAGCGACCAAGTCAATTCTCGGTGTTTGCCTCGGCCATCAGGCTATTGGCGAAGCTTTTGGAGGGGATCTGATCAATCTCTCCGAAGTCCTTCATGGGGTTGCCTCCAAAGTTACTGTTCAAAAAGACTTGCTTTTCGAAGGAATCCCCGATACATTTAGTATTGGAAGATATCACTCCTGGGTAATTGACGAATCCACCCTTTCGCCTGATCTTGAAGTGATTGCCAGAACCCCTGACCAGCAGATCATGGCCGTGCGCCACAGGGAGTTTGATGTAAGGGGTGTTCAATTTCACCCCGAAAGTATTCTGACCGAAAACGGTGTCAAAATCATGCAAAACTGGTTAGCATCCTGATCCAAGAGACCCTAAATCCACCCACTCACTAGCAATGAAAGAAATTCTTAACCAATTGATCGAGCATAAGACACTTTCTCAGGACCAAGCCCGAGAAGTGCTCAAAAACCTGGCGACAGGTTCTTACAACCAAAGTCAGATTGCGTCATTTATGACTGTGTATCTGATGCGTTCCATTACCGTGGAGGAGTTGCAGGGATTTAGGGAAGCAATGCTGGAACTTTGCATTCCGGTTGAGATCGATGAATACGATGCCATGGACCTTTGCGGCACGGGTGGAGATGGAAAGGACACCTTTAACATTTCCACTTTGGCTTCTTTTATTGTAGCTGGCGCTGGGCAAAATGTAGCCAAGCACGGAAATACCGGTGTTTCATCGATCTGTGGTTCTTCGAATTTGTTGTCTTATTTCGGCTATGAATTCACCAATGATCTCAGCGAAATCCGCCGCTCTTTGGATGAAGCAGGACTTTGTTTCCTGCACGCGCCACTTTTTCACCCTGCCATGAAAAATGTAGCACCGATCCGAAAGGAGCTCGGTGTGAAGACTTTCTTCAACATGCTTGGCCCGATGGTAAATCCGAGTTTCCCTAAAAAACAGCTGGTTGGGGTATTCAGTCTCGAACTAGCCCGCCTGTACGGTTACCTATATCAGGAGATGGAAGGCAAATTCTCCATCCTGCACTCAATTGATGGGTACGATGAGATCTCTCTGACCGGTCCTTTTAAGATGATTTCCAACCAGGGAGAAAAACTGCTCCACCCAGAAAATATCGGACTCAATAAGATTTCTGCAGATAGCATTGCCGGAGGCAGCACCGTTCAGGAATCTGCCAAAATCTTTGAAACTGTTCTCAAAGGGAATGGAAGCGAAAGCCAAAACGCTGTTGTAACAGCCAATGCCGCTGCTGCGCTGGTGACTGCCCGGGAAGGTCTCAGTTTTCCGGATGCAGTTGCCCTGGCAGAGGAAGTTTTGCTTAGCGGCAAAGCACTCCGGGTTTTTGACGGTCTGGTCAATCCCAAAACTTCTGTTTCGTTAGCTTAAGAATTATCATGAATATTTTAGAAAAAATCATCGCGGATAAATACAAGGAAGTTGCCGAGAAGAGTAGCATTCTCCCGGTGAAGCTCCTGGAGCAAAGCCTCTACTTTGAAGGAAAGGTGGTCTCGATGAAAAAGTACGTGACTAATCCAGAGAAATCCGGAATCATTTCAGAGTTCAAACGAAAATCTCCCTCCAAAGGCATGATCAATGCCTCCGCTTCGGTGGAGAAAGTCAGCATCGGCTATATGCAGGCAGGAGCTTCAGCTTTATCGATCCTGACTGACAAAGAATATTTCGGTGGGACCAATGAAGACCTCAAAATCGCCCGAAGGTTCAATTTTTGCC
Source organism: Algoriphagus sp. (assembly GCA_035458065.1). GTDB lineage: Bacteria > Bacteroidota > Bacteroidia > Cytophagales > Cyclobacteriaceae > Algoriphagus. Next base: position 1,958 of record DATIAI010000568.1, read on the forward strand.
CCATAATCCGCAAGGATTTTATTGTAGATGAATACCAGATCATCGAAGCCAAATCCATCGGTGCGGACTGTATTTTGCTGATCGCGGCAGCTTTGGAGCCAACTAAGCTGAAGTCTTTGGCGGCTTTTGCCAAAAGCCTCGGGCTAGAAGTCCTCATGGAAGTCCATGACAGAGAAGAACTGGATCGAAGCCTATGCGACGACCTGGATCTCGTGGGAGTCAACAACAGAAACTTGAAAACTTTTGAGGTTTCGGTCGAAACCTCTCTGGCATTGGTTGACAAGATTCCTTCTTCCTTCGTCAAAGTATCAGAAAGCGGTATTTCCGATCCGAATACAATGATTGAACTCAAAAAGGCCGGCTTTGATGGTTTCTTGATCGGAGAAAACTTCATGAAATCTTCACGACCTGAGCAGGCAGCTTACAATTTCATCAAAGAATATCGAAAGCTGCTGGCAGCTACGGAACTGAGCAAAGCCTGATGGAGATCAAAGTCTGTGGCATGCGGGAACCGGAAAATATCCGGAGACTGGTTTCGGAAGTGAAACCAGACTGGATGGGATTGATCTTTTATCCCAAGTCTCTCAGGTATGTTTCGGACGATCGAGCCTCTGAATTGAAAGGAATTCCGGTGAAAAAAGTTGGAGTTTTTGTCAACGAAAGCGAAGCCGAAATTCTTCGAAAGGCGCAGGATTTTGGTCTTTCAGCCACTCAGCTTCATGGAAATGAATCAGTTGATTTTGTTAAAAAATTGTCTGAAAAGACCGATTTCGAGCTTTGGAAAGTGATTTCTGTTGAAGAGGAGATCGATTGGGAAAGCTTGAAAGGCTACCTTCCTTTCGTCAGCAAATTCCTTTTTGACACAGCAACTTCCGGACATGGAGGTTCAGGAAAGAAATTTAACTGGAAGGTTTTGGAAACCTATCCCTTCGACAAAGGCTTTTTACTGAGTGGAGGACTTGACGAAGACAGTGCCCAAGAAGTATTGGCTTTATCTGGTAAGCTTCCCCAAATGCAGGGAGTAGATCTCAATTCAAAATTTGAGGACGCCCCGGGATTAAAGAACATTGAAAAGTTAAAGCGATTTAAAGAAAATATTAGACCATAGACTTGAATCCATCGACCATGGACTTTCGACTATCAACTTGACGACTATGATACGTGTAGATGAAAAGGGTTTTTACGGCAAATTTGGCGGGGCCTATATTCCCGAAATGCTGTATCCCAATGTAGAGGAACTGAGAGAAAACTACGAAGCCATCTTGGCTTCCCAGGATTTCCAGGACGAATTCAGGGGATTGCTGAAAGATTATGTGGGTCGTCCGACACCGCTCTATTTTGCCAATCGGCTTTCTGAGAGATACGGGGTGAAAATTTACCTCAAGCGCGAGGATCTTTGCCATACCGGAGCTCACAAGGTCAACAATACCATCGGACAGATCATTTTAGCCAAAAGATTGGGGAAAAAGCGGATCATCGCTGAGACCGGAGCCGGACAGCATGGCGTTGCCACCGCCACAGTCTGCGCGCTGATGGGCATGGAATGTACTGTCTACATGGGCGAAATAGACATCGCCCGACAGCGGCCCAACGTGGAGCGCATGAAAATCCTCGGAGCCCAGGTAATTCCTGCTGTCTCCGGGTCCAAAACGCTCAAAGACGCCACCAATGAGGCCATGCGTGCCTGGATCAACAATCCCGTGGATACACACTACATCATCGGTTCGGTAGTCGGTCCACATCCATATCCTGAGATGGTAGCGCGCTTTCAATCGGTGATTTCAGAAGAAATCAAGTGGCAACTCATGGAAAAAGAAGGCCGGGAAAACCCCGATATCGTGATTGCCTGCGTAGGTGGAGGTTCCAATGCTGCGGGTGCATTTTACCATTATTACAACACACCTGAAGTAAGATTGGTCGCCGCTGAAGCAGGGGGCTTGGGTGTCAATTCGGGAAAAACCGCAGCGACGACGGCCAAAGGATCTCCGGGAATTCTGCATGGGTCCAAGACGATCCTGATGCAGACCGAAGATGGTCAGGTCGTCGAGCCGCATTCCATCTCGGCGGGATTGGATTATCCTGGAATCGGCCCAGTCCACGCACATTTGTTTGATGTGGGACGGGGCGAATTTGTGGCAGTGGAAGACAAGGATGCCATGAAGGCGGGGATAGAACTTAGTCAGTTGGAGGGAATTATTCCAGCCATCGAGTCTGCACACGCACTCTATGCGCTGAACATGATCGAGTACAGTAAAGATGACGTGATCGTGATCAACCTTTCCGGAAGAGGGGACAAGGATCTGGAGACGTATATCAAGTGGGGAGGATATTGATTTCGGATGCTTCGACGAGCTCAGCACAAGTTTCGGATAAATAATTTTTGAATTTTGATTTACGATTGACGAGGTAAAACTGGACCTCAAACGGGATTTTCAAAGCTTTAGCTTTTGGAAAAGAGGGTTGAGGTACAAATAAGCGTCGTAATTCGTAATTCTTAAATCGTACTTAAAAATGAATCGCATACACTACTTATTCAATACTCAAAAAGAGCGGGTGCTCTCGATTTACTTTACTGCCGGTTTTCCAAATCTGGAGGATACACTTCCGATCATGGAGGCGATCCAGGCAGGTGGAGCAGACATCATCGAGATCGGAGTCCCTTATTCCGATCCGGTGGCGGACGGTCCGACCATACAGGAAAGCAACAAAATTGCTCTGGATAACGGCATCAGTATGAAAAAACTCTTCGAACAATTGAAGGGATTCCGCGCCAAAATCCACATCCCGGTAGTCCTGATGGGATATTTGAACCCAATCATGCAGTACGGCATGGAGGATTTTTGTAAGAAATGTAAGGAAGTTGGTATCGACGGACTTATTCTTCCCGATCTCCCCATGCAGCAATATTTGGAAGATTATAAAGGGTTATTT
>DATIAI010000569.1:0-4003 GCA_035458065.1 Algoriphagus sp.
TTCGCTGAAGCAAATGAGCTGTCCCAATATATCGGAGACTTCAATAACATCATGGCTGAAGTAAGTCAGAAATTGCAGGGCAATACTCAGTCCCTGCAGGCCGGTGCCAAGGCAATTGCCGGGATGGGAGCGGTATTTTATATCGGTTCAAGGGTTTGGAAACATATTGCCAATGCGGAGGCGGTAGATTTTTATCCGCTGTTCAGACCTTTTGTCCTGGCGATCCTGATTGCCAATTTTTCGTGGGTGACAGGCTTTATTCATGTCCTGATCAGCCCTGTTATGACCGCTTCAGATCGGATGATGGCTAATTCCCAGCTTGGAATTGACCAGTTGATTGCCGCAAAGCAGGAAGCGATGAAGAACGGAAAGTTCTGGAATATGTATGTGGGAGAATCCGGCAGCGGAGACCGGGACCTCTGGTATGACTATGCCAACCCGGGAGCCGGTGAGGAAGGCTGGATGGAAAGTATCGGTAATGGGATTCAGTTCGCGATGGAAAAAGCTTCTTTTCAGATGCAGCTGAATGCCAAAGCCTGGATATCGGAAGTCTTGCAGGTGCTGTATCAGGCTGCCGGTCTGGCCATCAATGTGATCCGGCTCTTTTATTTGGTAATCCTGGGGATTTTGGGACCGATCAGCTTTGGCTTGGCAGTGTTTGATGGATTTCAGCATACGCTGGTGCAGTGGGTTGCCCGATATGTGAATGTGTACCTCTGGCTACCGGTTGCCAATATCTTCGGATTCATCATCAACCTGGTACAGACCGAAATGCTCAAGCTGGACATTTCACAGATCGAGGATCAGGGAAGGACTTTTTTCTCTTCAACGGATACGGCATTCCTGATTTTCATGGTCGTAGCAATCATTGGCTACACCACAGTGCCTTCTGTGGCCAATTATATCATTTACGCGGGAGGCAAGGATTCTCTGCTGCATAAAACCAGCAACATCGCCGCCCAATATCCCAACCAGTTTCAAAAATTCCTGAGATGAGGAAAGTGCCAAATCTCTATTTGAACCTAAACCAAAAGCCATGCTCGATAAACTCAAACACTTGGACACTGCATTTACCCATCTGAAATTCTGGACCCTGGTATTGGTCTCGGCCTGCATTCTGGGTTCCGTGGCAGTCGTTTGGACAAGTTTTCAGGCAGTTCGGGAAGCCAATCAGGAAATCTATCTGATATCACAGGACCAGGTGATCAAGGCTTTTGCGAGTTCCAGGGATGCGGTGGTGGAAGTTGAGGCAAAAAGTCACCTCCGCCAGTTTCACCAATTGCTCTTTACGCTTTCGCCCGATGAGCGGCTGATCGAATCCCAGTTGGAAGAAGCGCTGTATCTGGGTGACAAAAGTGTCAAGTTTCACCTGGACAATCTTCGGGAGACCGGATACTTCAAAAAAGTCCTAGCTGCCAATGTCAGTCAGCGAGTGTTTGTGGACAGTATTTCACTCAATGATGCATTGACCGATTACCCGTTTCGGGTCTATGCCAGACAGGAAATCATCCGAAGCAGTTCGATTCTATACCGAAGCCTGATAACGGAAGGAAACCTCCGCCTGATTCAGCGCTCGCCAACCAATCCTCATGGATTTCTGATTGAAAACTGGGAGGTGATAGAAAACCGTGATCTCTTCCAAAAAGCGCGATAATATGAATCCTAACCTTAGCTATCGTGAATTTACCCAGGCCTTGAAAGGATTGGAAATTCCTTCGCTTGTAACAGGCAATGGAGTAGAAGGCGCTAAGCGCCTTGCATTTATACTCATTTGGATGAAGTTTCAGTTCGGCTGGAGATTGGGCAAATGGGAGCGGGGTTTGACCCATAAGAATAGACCCTGGGTTTATCTGGGGATCCTGATTCTGATGGCCTCGCTGGTTCTTCTTCCTGTTTTTGATCAAGATAAAGCTTCTCCCAAACCAACACCATCGGTAGCAATTACCCTACCTCAAATCCCTACTGAATCTATCGTCGCCCCGGATACTTTACTAAAACATGTTTCACTAAATCCACTATGCAATGATGAATAACTCACCGGATGCCGCACATCGAAGGAAAGGGATTTTCCTCCTGATCATGCCCCTGATCCTTCTTCCCATCCTCTTTTTACTGATCTACAATTCCGAACCGGTCTCGGCGGAAACATCGCAGCCTGTAAATGGAATGAATCTGGAAATGCCAAAACCGATTTTGGCCCAAAAGCAGGAGTCCAAATCAGAAGCCTATGTCAAGGAGATTGAGGAGTCTGAAGAAAATGAACCCTGGGGAATTCCTGATTTTCTGGTGAATCAGCCTGAATCAAAAAGCCTGGCTGGATCAGGCTTTGAAAAAGATCAGTTTGGCTTTTCAACAGTATCAGATTTGAGAGGTTCTGCGGGAATAAACCGAAATGTTAGAACAGATCGAAATGCCGATGCAAATCCTGAAGCTGAAATGATCCGCCAACTTCGGGAACTGGAAGGGTTGCTCAATCAGCAAGCAGCGGTTGAGAACCAGTTTGCTTATGCATCGGGTACTTCCATGCCTCTTACAGGGGATTCAGAACTCAGAAAATTGCAAGATCTGATGGGATCTATGGAATCCAAGCCATTGGAGCCTGATCCCGAAATGCAGCAGTTGGAGCACTTGATAGACAAGCTGTTGCTTTTACAAAATCCCCAGTTGATAAATGCTCAAGAGCCTATTCAAGAGCAAGTTATTCCAATGGCTATGGCTGATTTGAATGAGGTTCAAATTGATTCAGATTCGTTGGAAGAAGTCAATGGATTTTTTGGATTGGAAGAAAAGGAAGCGCCATTGGTTACCGGAAGAAAGGTTTTTCGGAAAACCATTGCTGCTTCTGTGGCTAAAAGCCAGGAGATATTTCCCGGAGAGGCGATAGAAATTCAGTTGAATCAGGATCTGCATTTGGAATCGGGAATGGTTCCTGCCGGTACTGTTCTGTTTGCCCAGACATCGATAACAGGATCAAGGCTGCAACTGTCGGTTTCGGGAATACTTCAAAGCAATACTTTGATTCCGGTGGCACTAAAAGGATATGGGCTGGATGGTATTCCTGGAATTGAATTGGGTGATGTCAAGGGGGCTTCCCAATGGTTAAAAGAAACCGGCAATTCCGCGCAAGGGTTCAATATCAATTCCTATGGAATGGACTGGCAAAGCCAGTTGGCTACCTCAGGCGTTGAGGCTACCCGAAGTTTGATCCGCGGGAAATCGAAGGTGAAAAAACTGAGCATTAAATCAGGACATCCATTCCTGCTGATTGATTCTTCCCACACTAATTCCCAACAACTATGAGAAATCCTAAGGTTTTACTTACTGGATTGCTATGCCTTTTCAGTTTATTGAGTCAGGGACAATCCCTGGAGGTTTCATGGGACAAAACCACGGTACTGATCTTTAATGCTGAGATAAAATCAGTGGATAGGGGAAGCCGAATGTTGCTGGGTCAACAGGATGAAAATGCCCTGAATCTCTTAAAGCTAAAAGCAGGAAGCCGGGAATTACCTCCGACAACGCTCCATGTTCTCACAGCCGATGGTAAAATCCATGAGTTTCAGGTTCAGTATTCTGAACATCCCAACAAAACCACCTGGGATCTCAGAAATAACCCGGAAGGAAAGTCTAATCTGATTTCCAAATATGAAATGGATCAGGCAGGATTGGAAAGCCTTGCGGATGAACTGAACGAAATAAAGACGAAGACCATCACCAGACGTTACCGCTATGCAGTCGAAATGAAACTGGAAGGGATCTATTTTCAGGATGGACTGCTGTTTTTTGATCTCCGCTTAACCAATCACTCGGCCATCCCTTATGAGATTAAGGGGCCTGAATTCCGGATTGTCGATTCAAAGGGAAAAAACCAATCCACCCAGCGGGAGCAAAAACTCAGTGCCTGGCTGAGTGCAGTTCAGAAACCTGTGGTAAGACATATGGAAGAGGAAGCGGTGATGCTTTTTGCTTTTCCGGCTTTTACCATCGCCAACAATAAGAAATT
>DATIAI010000570.1:0-7498 GCA_035458065.1 Algoriphagus sp.
CCGGATAAGGTGCCCATTTTCCGTCCTTTCGGGTATGCACTGTCACCAGCCTTGGAGCCTGCGCATCATTCAAATAGAATCTTGTATCATTCATTCCCAGCGGTTCAAAAAGTCTCGTTTTCAAAAACTCATCAAAAGACATCCCGGATACAACCTCTATCAGGTATCCCAAAACGTCTAATCCTTCGCTATAAGTGAATTTTACTCCAGGCTCGTGATGCAGCGGAAGCTTGGCAAGTCGCTTTACACTTTCTCCGATGGTGATGCTTTCCGTGGTAAAAAGATCCATCACCCCGGCTTTGTGATAAATCATTCTCATGCGCTCATCCCCATCGATCACTCCATAGCCAAGTCCTGAAGTATGAGTCAACAAATGACGGATGGTGATTTCTTTACTGCTTGGCTTCGTGGTATAGGTAGTATCCCCAAAGCGGAAAGTATTTAGAACCTGAGGATCTTTAAATTCAGGAATGTATTTGGAAATTGGATCATCCAGTCGAAATTTCCCTTCCTCCCAAAGCATCATTACTGCTGTCGAGGTGATCGCCTTGGTCTGGGAAGCAATCCGGAAAATGGAATTTTTCTCCATGGCTTTGCCTGATTCTATATCTGCAAATCCTTTGGCTGAGTGATAGACTATTTTCCCGTCCTTCACCACCATAGCCACCAAACCTGGGACTTGGTCTTTTTGCATCGCTTCTTCCAGCATTGCATCAAGTTTGGTGAGCCTTTCCTGAGAAATTCCCTGAATTGGTGTTTTTCCGGGTTCGCTTATTGTTTGGGAAAATGAGACCTGAAATGATGCGAAAAGGAAAATCAGGCCGATTACAATTCTATTATTCATGGAGGTTATGGGGTTAAAAGGCTTTAAAGTAGGAAAAAGAGGGCAATAAAAAAGCCGGCTCTCACCGGCTTTTCATTGTTTTTGCATGGAAATCAATTCCCATCTACTTCAAAGTAATACTCTGTGCCATCAGGGAACATTCCCAACACCACGATTTCTTCTCCTTTGCTATCATCCAGGAAGTCAATCATCTCCTGAGCATTGTTGATTCTTGTTCTACCGCTGTCAGAAATGACCGATGTAATGATAAATCCATTTCTGGCCCCGGCTCTTTTCCAGTTTTCATTGCCATTCATTTTGATGACAGCTCCACCCGAGATCTCAAGTTGTTCTTTCATCTGATCCTTGACATCTTCAAACTGAAGTCCTTCGAAAGTATAAGTCTTTGGAACTTCCCGCTTCACGATATTGGTATCACCTGAGAAATTTTTCAGCGTGGCAGTAGTTTTTGAGGTTTTTCCATCTCTGATGTACTCAACATCCACCTTGTCACCCGGCCTTCTTCTGGCCACCAATTCCTGGAGATTTGCCACATTATTGACGGTCTTTCCATCGATCCCGATGATTATATCCCCTTCTTTCAAACCGGCTTCTTTACCAGCTGAGTTGTCATTTACACCTCCTACATACACTCCCTGTTCTACAGGAAACGTCTTATCCAAGGCATCAGCAAGTTCAGGACTTACACTTTGGATTTGAACCCCCAGTAGACCTCTTTGAACGGCCCCATGGTTCATCAGATCGTCCATCACTTTCTTTACCAAGGTACTTGGCACTGCGAAAGAATATCCTGAGAATGTGCCTGTACGGGTAGCAATGGCAGTATTGATACCAATCAACTCACCGGCAAGATTGACCAATGCACCTCCGGAATTACCGGGATTTACTACTGCGTCTGTCTGTAGAAAAGATTCGATCTGAAGGTTGTTTTCAACTCCTCTCAGAATCCCGATATTTCTTGCTTTCGCAGAAATAATCCCTGCAGTGACCGTGGAATTCAAGTCAAAGGGATTTCCAACTGCTAAAACCCATTCCCCGATTTTTGTTTCGTCAGAATCTCCAAACTTCACAAAGGGAAGGTTTTTCGCCTCGATTTTCAACAAAGCCAAATCGGTAGTTGGATCAGTGCCGATGACAGTGGCCTCGTACCGTTTATTATTTTCTAAGGAAATATCAATTTTGGTTGCCCCTTCTACTACGTGATTATTGGTGACAATATATCCATCGCTGGAAATAATCACCCCTGAACCAGAACTCACAGGCATTTCTCCGCCCTGTCCGCCCCTCCCGTCTCGGGGATCAGGAAATCCGAAAAACTCCTGTACAGGGTCCCTTTCGGATCTGGAAGTATAAGTGACTTGGCTCTTAACATGAACCACAGCAGGAGTCACGACCTGCGCTGACGCGACGAAATTGATTCCGTCAGGAATGGTAAAATCCTTACCGGAAAGTAGGTTCACAAAACTTGTTTGCTGCTTTTCGTCAAAATTACCGGCATTTTGTGGTTGGATCAGAAAACTCACACCAGCCAGCGCAACTACACCACCGATAAAGGCGGCGAGAAGCATACCCAGAAAGAACTGTTTCTTGCTCATAATTTTTTTCTGATTTTCTATTTATTGATTACAAATGTTGAAAGTATAGACTCATTTCTATACCACCGCGATCAATCTGATTCCTCAAATTAACAAGATTTAACCGCTTTTGGGAGACAATCCAGGGATATAACCAAATAAAAAGAAGTGGGTTTCCCCACTCCTCGATTATTTGACTTCGATGGTCGCTTTGTTGACTTTCTTCTCCTTTTTTGGAAGGACAAGTTTGAGAACGCCGTCCTCATAACTCGCTTCCACGCTTTCCTCAATTACATCTTCAGGGATAAAAAAAGATCTCCTGAAAGACCCGTATTGAGTCTCAACACTGTGAAAGTTTTTCCCTTCTTTTTTCTCTTCCATTTTGCGCTCGCCGGAAATGGTAAGCTTGCCGTCCACCAAGTCAATCTTGAAATCTGACTTTTTAATTCCTGGCACTGCTACATGGATTTCATAGGATTTTTCATCTTCAGCGATGTCTACCGCCGGGTTGAATTGCTTTAAGGTTGAACCGAAGGAATCATTGAAAAACCTGTCGAGCATTCCGCTGAAAGTAGCCGGAACTTGGTTGTCGAGCTGATTGTATCTTACAAGTTTCATAATAGTTGTTGGTTAAATGTTGTACGATGGCTTAGCTGTAAATTCTGTTCCATTTGGATTTTTCGGCCTTTTTGTCTTACAATTGATCCAAATCACCTACAAAATCAGCCAATTTGACCGAAAAGAAGGCGGGATTAATTGAAAGATTGACAAAAATCATCAGTATCCCTCCTTCCGCAATTCTGGATTTAATCCTTAATTTTAGTTGCCGACCATACTTTGAAATGAAAAAACTTTACCCCGTTCTTTTTTCCTTATTCTTTTTAGTTTCCAGCCATGTGACGGGACAGGATTCCATTGATTTGAAGAAAATTGACAGCCTACTCTTATCTTCCAAAGACAGTCTTATTTTCTTGGATTCCACCTTACTCAATATAGAACTCCCCATAATGGGTTCAACCCCCTCTTTAGAGGATCTCATCAAAAAAGGCAGAACCTATAGTCTCCGGGCAAATGAGATTATGCTTGAGCTTCAGGAAAGTCTCGATACCACAAGATTTGCTGAGGAAATTCCGATCATGGAGCAAAAAATTTCCCAAATCAGAGAAAGAGCTAAAAATCCGAATTCCAATTTCAACTTCCGATATGTCAATGCACTATTGCGCATCCTCAAAAGCACTAAAGAAAACAATGAGGATCTGGACGCACTTTTGCAGTCAAGGCTCAATCGTTTACAGGTATTGGACAGCTTGTTGACTGGAATAAAGCAAGACGATTTCTTCCAATACAAGATCCGCGACACGCTGCTCCTTCCAATGTATTCGGGGGAAATACAAAAGCTAAAAGGAAACATCCACTATCTGGACAGTGCCATTTACCGGCAGGAGTTGCAGGCTGCCAGATATCAATCCCAACTGAGCAGCATCACGATCGGTATCATGGAGCTCACTCGTTATGTAGAAGTCAACAAATCACTGCTTCAAAGAAAACTCCTGAGAAAGGAGATCAATTACATCTGGGAATCCTATTCCATCCCCTCACCAAAATCAATCTTTCAGATTACGGTGGATTCCATTAAGCTCAACTACCTATTTCTACTTACACAGTTGAGAGCCGACCCACTGATCACTTTCCTTGCCGTGGTCATCTTGATCTTATGTTTTTTGGCAGTAAAATTTAACCTGAGAAAGATCGAGAATGACAAAGAGTTTGGAAAGATCATCCTGGGAAGGGTGAAATACCTGGCCAAAAGACCCTTTGCGTCCGTGATGATGGCGGTACTTCCATTGGTCTTGTTCATGTTTGATACCGGATCCATCGCCTTGCTCACCTTTTTCATGTATTTGCTGGTGATTTTTTCCTCTATTTTGATCTATTCGGTCTTTCCTATCCGGGTCTTTCTAAGATGGGTGGTATTGGTATTGATTTTCTTCTTCTTTTCCCTGAGCAATCTTTATTGGGAAATCGCCTATCAGGAAAGACTCTACTTCCAAATTGGCAATCTAGTCTTTCTATATATCCTTTGGCAAATCCCCAAAAAATTCAAATCAAACGATGAAGCCGAGATCAAATTCCTCAGTAAAATCAGATTGGTGACCATGGTTTTTCTCGTCTTGGGATTTCTTTCAAATGGACTGGGACGTTTTAGTTTGGGCAAAATCCTGAGTGTATCCGGAGTCGTCGCATTTGTCTATGCCGTCACGCTATATTTCTTCATCAAGGTGGTCATGGAAATCATCTATGTGATTGTCGAAAACAAAAGAGACGCTGATGCATTTACCTCCTACATTGATTTTAAGGGAATCCAAAAACGGATAAGGGGCTTTTTCACCTTTCTTGCAATCATCTTTTGGGTAGTCATCCTGCTGCATAATCTGGTCCTGAGCGATTATGTTTATGATATGCTGGAGAAGTTCCTTTCCAAAGAAAGACTTCTCGGAGCCACGAGTTTCACCTTTGACAGCATCCTTCTATTTGCGGTGGTTATCTATGTGGCATATATCTTGGCGAACAATATCGCCTATTTCGCCTCCCTAAAAGACCAGAAATATTCCGGAAACCGAACCAAGCGCTTGGGAAGTTCAGTGCTTCTGATCCGGCTTGCCGTATTGATCATCGGTTTTTTTATAGCCGCGACCGCAGCCCAGATTCCCCTGGATAAAGTCACCATTGTTTTGGGTGCTCTGTCTGTTGGTATTGGATTTGGCCTTCAGACCATCATCAACAATCTGGTTTCTGGGGTCATTTTGGCTTTCGAGCGTCCCATTCAAATCGGTGACGACATTGAAGTCGGCAACATGAGTGGACAGGTAAAGGAAGTCGGAATCCGTGCAAGCAAAATTCTATCCTATGACGGAGCAGAAGTGGTCATTCCAAACGGTGATCTGCTTTCTCAAAGCCTGATCAACTGGACCCTGTCTGATAAAAGAAGAAGAGTAGAACTTATCATCGGAGTAGCCTATGATTCTGATATGCAATTGGTGAAAACCTTGATCGAAGAAGTTCTGAAACGAGACAAAATTCTTACCACACCTGTCCCGAGAGTTTTGATGCAGAATTTCAATGATAGTTCCGTGGATTTCAGAATACTCTTCTGGATCGAAACCATGGATTTGATGCTGGAAATGCGAAATGAAGTCATGAATGCGATCTTCCAGACTTTCAAAGAAAATAAAATAGAAATTCCTTACCCTAAGCAGGATATGTATATCAAAAGTCTTCCTGAGGAGATCGGAAGATATGAGGACAAAAAAAATCCCCCGAAAACAGATTCAAGGGATAATTTACACTAATACATTCACTTGAATTTCTTAGGCCTTTTTGACGTTGATGGCGTTGGGTCCTTTTTTTCCATCTTTGATGTCGTAGGTAACTTTGTCGTTCTGAGCGACTTTGTCAACTAACCCGGTAGCATGTACGAATACATCTCCCTGAGTTTCGTCATCAACGATAAATCCGAAACCTTTGGCTTCATTGTAAAATTTTACTGTTCCGGTAAACATAATGAATTGTGATAAATTGTATGTGAAAGTGCTTTAAAAGTAAATATTAGATTGAAAAAAACAAAATAATCGTTTTTTTTCGGGCGATATGAAGAAAATTATTTTGATAAGACATGCCAAATCATCTTGGGACAGTCCTTGGCTGAACGACCACGACCGACCACTTGCTGAGCGCGGACTTGATGATGCTCCAAAAATGGCCAAACGGCTCAAAAAACGTGGTATCCAACCTGACCTAATTCTAAGTTCCACCGCACTTCGGGCTGTTGAAACCGCAAAAATCATTGCCAAAGAATTGGGATATTCCAAAGACAAGATTGTCCTTGAAAGCGGACTATTTCACGCATCTCCTCATTCCATTCTGAAGTATATCCGAATGCAAAAGGACTCTATTAATACTGTCCTGGTTTTTGGTCACAATCCTGGGCTCAATGACTTGATCACTTTCCTTGGTGGAGACCTTGAAAATCTTCCCACAGCAGGGCAGTTTGGATTCAAAGTAAAATCCGAACACTGGGCTGACCTTAAGCCTGAAACAGCTGAGGTCTGGTTTTTTGACTACCCAAAAAAGAAGGATTAGGGAAGTTCAAAATTTCGGACATCCTGAACCACCTCCTCAAAATGATCCGGATTGTTCAGGAGATGAAATATTTTTTCTGCGACCTCTTCAGCAGAGCTTAATTGGTTTTCAGATTTATAAGAATTGAACCGATCTAAAGCCGGAAAATCCGAGTGATCTGCTTTCCTGATTTCGGCCTGCATTTCGGTATCGATGATGCCAGGAGAAAGTGAAAACACCCGAAATCCCAATTCCTTAAGATCCTCTGCCGCCACTTTTGAATACATCGCTAATCCCGCTTTGCTGCTACAATACTCTCCCCAACCCGAAAGGGGTTTGTGAGCTGCTCCCGAACTGATATTGCAAATCAACTTTTCACCGCTCAGTCTAGAATACGCTTTGGCAAAAACATTCGTGAGAATCATCGGTGCCAGGAGATTCAGGTTCAGGGCTTGGCGGATTCCTTGCGGAGAAAGCTTTCCAACAGGTTTTACCTCGCCTACCCAGCCGGCATTGTTGATCAGGACTACTTTTTCGAAATCGCCAACCGGAAATAGCTTGGAGAGATTGGCTTCAAGTCCGTCCAAGTCACTCAAGTCCACAGAGACTTCAGTCAAATTAGTGTAATCCAAATCCAAACCTGTCCTGGATATAGCTACAATCTGAATGTTTTCTAGAGATAAAAATCGATCTAAAAGTGCTTTCCCGAGTCCTTTGGTATGGCCTGTTAGGATGAGAAGGGATTTCTTCATAACATAAAAAAGGCACCGAAGTGCCTGAAATCGATTAAAGGATATATTGGGAAAGATCCCGGTTTTTGACAAGAGAATTGAGTCGATCCAGGACCATTTCTTTGGTCACCATAATCTTGGAATTAGGCTCGATGATGTCTGGAACCTCAAAAAGGAAATCATTGAGCAAGTGGCTCATCACTGTGTGAAGCCTTCTCGCTCCGATATTT
>DATIAI010000571.1:0-6261 GCA_035458065.1 Algoriphagus sp.
TTCGGAAAAAGTCTGGGCAAAATGGATCCAAACTCCAAGTTTCAAAAAGTCTAGCGTGAGTTCAATATCTCAGGCAAGATCTGAGCAAGCAGCAAAAGTCAAATTTCTGGAATTGGTGAAAACCAACTTAGCCGAATCGAAATCCTCAATCTCTGATTCGATAAAAAAAGCATCCCAAACTTCGCCTTCCGAAAAACTGGACTTGGATGAAACTATCCTCATCTCAAACTCAGGATTGGTTTTGACCGCCCCATTTTTACCCTTCTTTTTCAAAGGACTTGGACTAGTCGAAAACAAACAATTTGTATCTCCAGAATCCCAAAACAGGGCGGTGCTTTTACTGCAGGCACTTTTGGATGATTCCTATGAATACGAAGAGTCCGACTTATTGCTGAATAAAATTTTATGTGGACTTGAACCTACTGAGCCAATTCAGGTCAGGTTTTCCCCCACTGATATTGAAAAAGAAGAAATCAAAAACCTGCTGGACTCGATGGTCAGTCAATGGTCTGCCTTGAAAAGCACTTCCGGCGCCTCAATGGCGAAAGGTTTTTTCCATAGAGAGGGAAGCCTAAAACGAACTTCCAAGGGTCACCAACTAACTGTACCTAGGATTTCAATTGACATTCTCCTGAACAGACTTCCCTGGACGATCAGCATCATCAAACTACCCTGGATGAACGAACCCCTATTCACAGAATGGTAAGCAAAGCACACGATAACGCCCAAACGATCCAGCTTGAGCTCGACTGGCTGCAACAGATCCTGAAAGCCCGCTCAGCGATCAATGCCAATCCGGGATCTGGCCCTGCGGACCTGCTGCAAATTCCAGCTCCGGATTTGAGTGGATTGGATTCTACTTATGCTGATCTGGTAAGAAAATATCACATGGGTCCCGAAGAGCGGTTTTTATTGATTTTGGCAGCTGTGCCGCATATCAGGCCACAGCTTTTGGACATGTTTATGAGCCGCAACCAGCTGACTCAGCAGATTTACACAGAATTTGGCGGGAGAAAGGGAAAATCTCACAACGGCTTTATCCCAACAGGCGAGACAGTTCTCTTTATACTTGCTGGAAATGATCTGAAGAAACGGTTTCAGTATCAAAGTCTCCTTGATGCGCATGGAATCCTTTTCAAAGAAAATATCCTGCGACTGAGTGAAGTCGAGGCGGAGGAATCCTTTCTCAACGGAGCCTTGATCATATCCAGGGAAGTGCTGGATCAGATTACGACCGGTAAAATCCAAAAGCCTGCTTTCAATTCTGAGTTTCCTGCCCAGCGACTTCAAACACCTTTGGATTGGGAAGATCTGGTTCTGCCTGAGGAGACTTGGATTCAGCTTCGCGAATTGGAGGTCTGGTTGAAGCACAAGGATTTTCTGATGCAGGAATGGGAGATGTCCAGAATTCTAAAACCGGGCTATAAGGCTTTATTTTTTGGACCTCCCGGAACGGGCAAAACGCTGACTGCTGCTCTTCTTGGGAAAAAAATGGGCGTTGATGTTTATCGAATCGACCTTTCCCGATTGGTGTCCAAGTACATCGGAGAGACGGAGAAGAACCTTTCAAAGGTTTTTGACCGGGCAGAAAAGCAAGGCTGGATTCTGTTTTTCGACGAAGCTGATGCGCTTTTTGGGAAGCGGACTTCTGTCAGCGATGCGCACGATCGCTATGCAAATCAGGAAGTTTCCTATCTCCTGCAGCGAATTGAGGATTACGATGGATTGGTCATTTTGGCCACCAACCTGAAAAACAATCTGGATGATGCCTTCATGCGGCGGTTTCAGGCCAGCATTTTTTTTCCTATGCCTCAGTCAGAGGAGCGATTACTTCTTTGGAAAAAAGGATTTCCGGAACAGGCAAAATTGGAATCCAAAGTGGACTTAGCCTCAATTGCCGCTTCCCACGAATTAACGGGTGGCGGAATTATCAATGTGATCCAACACAGCTTGTTGATGGCCTTGGAAAACGAAGAAAAAATCATCCGGCTGGAAGACATCCGGGAAGGAATCCGAAGAGAATACCAAAAAGTAGGTCGAACCATTTAATCCCCTGGACCATGCGAAAGAAAGTCAGAAAAAAGCCGGACCAAGACGAGGAAAAAGAACCTGTTATAGTGGTAGTTGACAAGGAAAAAGACTCTAAAGAACCTGAAAAAGCAGAAAAAATGAGTCCTGTGGAACAAGAACGCAATGGAATGAAAGCCCTGGAACCCGGGGAAGTTATGAGTCCAATCAAAACCTAAAATCAAGTAAATGGGTGCTGCAGCTGAAAAAATCGCTTTTCCCAAATCCAGGCGAGCCGGGCTTGGAAAAGGTGTGATTCAGCCTGCACTCAAGGTGGGAAGGCCAAACGATAAGTACGAGCACGAAGCCGAATCAGTCGCTGACAAAGTGATGATGATGCCATCCACTCCGGCAACTCCACTCATGTCGGTCAGTCCCGGGGGATTTCAAATGAAACCTTCCAAGGAAGAAGATATTCAGATGAGTCCACTTTCTGCAGGGATTTCCATGATCCGATTGAGTGAGGAGGAGGAAATCCAAATGAGTATTGAGGAAGATGAAGTCCAGCTTTATTCAGAACAAAGCTCTTTGGTCAGACTTTCTGAGGATGAAGAAGAAGTGCAGTTGAGTCACGAAGAAGAAGAATCTGTCCAACTTTTTGGTGATGGTGGAGCATCTGTCTCTCCTCAACTTTCAACCCAAATTCAACAAAGCTCCGGATCTGGCGCGGCTCTTCCTCCACCTGTTCAGCAAGACATGGGGAATAAAATCGGTGCGGATTTTTCAGGAGTAAAAGTTCACACCGGTCCGCAAGCTGCTTCCATGAGTTCGGCACTCGGAGCTCAGGCCTTTACCCATGGAAGTGATATCTACTTCAATGAAGGGAAATACCAGCCTGAAACTTCCGAAGGAAAACATCTTTTAGCCCACGAACTCACACACACTGTACAGCAGGGTGCTGCAGTGAGAAGATCTCCCGATACCCAGATTTCCCAAACCCAGCCTCAAGTTCAGCGACTTCCCTGGGCCGTTCGCGAAGGATTGGCTGAGTTTGCAAGCTATATTCCCGGCTATTCCCTGCTATGTGTCATTGTAGGATACAATCCAC
This sequence comes from Algoriphagus sp., assembly GCA_035458065.1. Lineage (GTDB taxonomy): Bacteria > Bacteroidota > Bacteroidia > Cytophagales > Cyclobacteriaceae > Algoriphagus. The sequence goes on from DATIAI010000571.1 coordinate 3,116, forward strand.
TTTTAGGTGAAGCGGTAGAGCGAAACGGGACGAATTTACTCGGTGGTTTGCTGGGACTGATACCGGTTTTTGGCACCCTACTTTTCAATAAACTCGTCGAATTGGGCATTGTGGAATCTGCCTTCACTTGGGTTGAGACTGAGATGGAATCACTCAACCTTAATACCCAACGAATTGAAAACACGCTCCAACAAGCATGGGATGAGGTGAGTCTGCTTTCGGGTTGGGATGCCAATATGGAAGTGCTCGATCGGACTTTTGGGCAGCTTTATAGAGACGTGGTCACCTTTGCAGGACGGGTAAAAGACAAAATTTTTGATCTCATCAAGGAAGCCTTGATGGCTGGACTGAAGCTGTTGGCAGATGCTTTCCCGGGCTATCCGCTCCTGACCAAATTGCTGGGTCATGACCCGCTCACCGGCGAAGAAGTAGTATCTACCACTGCTGAAAAGATCGAAGCCTTCCTCCTTTTGATCGGAAAGGAACAGGAGCTCGAGCGCATGCAGGCCGAAGGGACCATCCAGAAAACGGCCGATTGGATTGATGCAGAATTGGCAGCTTTGAATTTCAGTTTTGCGGAAGTAAGGGGATTGTTTGAGGAGGCTTGGAACGCTTTTTCACTGGAAGATCTCAGAGATCCAGTAGCGGCCTTTCATCGCACAATTGCCATTTTCACGCCGTTCACCACTCGTGTTTTCACTTTTGCGGCAAATGTTGCTATCCAAGTACTGATTTTTATCAAAGAGGCGCTTTTAGCTCAACTTTCAGCCTATGCGAGAGAGCAGCAAGGTTTTCATTTGGTGACTGTCATCCTTGGCAAAGATCCATTTACTGGTGAGGAAGTCCCACGAACGACAGAAAATGTGATTCGAGGATTTATGGGATTAATGCCTGGCGGTGAGGAGCAATTCCAGCAAATGAAGGAAACCGGTGCCATTGAGCAAACCGTGTCGCGAATAGATGCTGCTGTGGCCACACTGAATTTTTCATGGGCTTACATTACCGGATTGTTCCTGAATCTTTGGAATAGCTTTACCATTCAGGATGTCTTCCATCCGATCGATGCGTTTATCCGCATTGTACAGACTTTGTCTGAACCGATTCGGCGGCTGTTTGCATTTATCGTAACCATCGTGCAGATTCTGGTGGAAGTGCTGCTAGTGGTGATGAACTTCCCGATCGACACTGTCAATCAGATCATTGCCAATGCCAGATCTGCTTTTGAAGACATCAAGCGGGATCCGATCGGTTTCCTTAAAAATCTTCTTGCCGCTGTAAAACAGGGATTTGTTCAGTTTTTTGACAACATCGTTACTCACCTTTTGGGAGGTTTGAGGGATTGGCTTTTTGGGGAATTGGCCACGGCCGGAATCAATCCACCGGCGGATTTGAGTTTCCAGTCAATTTTGGGTTTTGTACTGGATGTGCTTGGACTCACTATCGAAAATGTCTGGGAAAGACTTGCGCTGAAGATCGGTCCTGAGAGAGTTGCTCAGATTCGGGCTGCAATTGATACGCTTTCGGGCATCTGGACTTTCATAAAAGATGTGTGGGAAAGAGGTCCAATTGCTATTTGGGAGTATGTGCAGGAGCAGCTGAGCAATCTCTGGACGATGGTGCTGGAGCAGATCCAAAATTGGATCATGACCCGAATAATAGAGCAGGTGACGGTTAGATTACTTTCCATGCTGGATCCGACTGGGATCATGGCTGTGGTAAACAGCTTCATCGCATTCTACCGAGCCGTTCAGTCTTTCATCGAAAAGCTCCGCGAAATGCTGGAGATCGTCAATTCCTTCGTTGCTGGAGTTGCAAATATCGCACGAGGCAATATTGCCGATGCGGCCAACTTCTTGGAAGCGGCTTTGGCAAGAGCAGTGCCGGTGGCAATAGGTTTCCTTGCCAATCAGGTAGGTTTGAGAGGATTGGGAACAAGGATAGCGGAGATGATCGCCGGGCTACGAGAGCGGGTAAATGGAGCAATTGACTGGTTGATTGACCGGGCATTGGCAGTAGGTGGGGCTTTGTTGAATGCCGGTAGAAATGCAGTATCTGCAATAGTTAATTGGACCAGAAATCTCCTGGGCTTAGAGAAGACTTTTGAAGGAGAGGATGGCAGCCAACATCGCATTTATTTTCAGGAAAATTCAGGTCAAATGGCAATCATGATCAATCCGTCCCCAGCAAGTCCATTGATTCCATGGTTAACTAATTTAAACATTCCAAGTGCAGATAAAGCAGATGCCATCGCAATTGCCAATCAAATTGAAACGAAGAAATCAGAAACAATTAATGAAACCGATCCAGCCAGGCAGACCGCTGCTGAAGAGGAAAAGACTAGGGAAATCCGAAGGTTAGTGGACGAATTGAGCAGGAAGATCGGACCCTTGTTCAATGTGATGGATTGCGCCAACGAGGCCAATGGAGGACTCGTTTTTGGAAGTCTCACAGGTCCTTACGGTACCTCAATGGAGGCCACCTACTTAACCAAGAAAAATCCACCTCCCGGATCCAGCCCAAGGGTGAATCATGCCCGATATGATTTAATCAATAGGAGAAAAAGGGGACGTGGCGCCTATTATATCAAGGGCCATCTACTCAATGAAAGATTGGGAGGAACAGGAGCTGATTGGAAAAATCTCACCCCACTGACCCGAAGAGCCAACAGTGAACATGAGCGAATTGCAGAGGCGAGAATCAAAACTGCGGTGAATGCGGGAAATATAGTATACTATAAAGTAGTTGCCCAATATGGAAGAACACTTCAAAATGATCCCGATCCTTTAGTTAATAGTATCAAATCGGCAGAAATAGATATTCCGAACAGGTTGGTATGTCAGGCAGACCTAATCACTCCAGCAGCGAACTCAAACACCGGCAGGGAAGAAAGAACTTCTCTTGTTCCTTCAGGAACAGTAATAAACAATGACATAAGCAGCGATCCTTATGAAATTTAGGGATCACAGTTTTAAACTTCACCCTTTTTAACACTCCAAATTTCCGGCTTATCAATTCAGAGCCTTACCTTTAGGGATGATTAAATCCCTTTCTAAATCACTGGTCGGCCTGAGCTTTGGGCTGCTGGTTATGGGTTGCAGCACTTCAGCTGTGATTACCGCACCTCCACTTTCTTACTCGAATATTTC
>DATIAI010000572.1:0-2729 GCA_035458065.1 Algoriphagus sp.
GGAGACTACTTGCTGACAGAAGATGATCTGGAGGTTGTTGAAAATGAAGTCAGATCACAGACTTCCACCGTATTGATGATCGACATTTCGCACTCCATGATTCTATACGGTGAGGATCGGATCACTCCAGCCAAAAAGGTCGCAATGGCTCTGGCTGAACTGATCAAAACGAGGTATCCTAAAGACACCTTGGACATTATCGTTTTTGGAAATGACGCCTGGCAGATCGAGATCAAGGATTTACCCTACCTGCAAGTTGGACCCTACCACACTAACACTGTGGCAGGTTTGGAACTTGCCATGGATTTGCTCCGAAGGAGAAAAAACCCGAACAAGCAGATTTTCATGATTACTGATGGAAAGCCAACTTGCCTGAAGGTCGGAATCAAATACTACAAAAACAGCTTTGGTATTGACAGCAAAATATTGGCAGAAACGCTAAAACTTGCCGCCCAATGCCGAAAACTAAAAATACCCGTGACAACTTTCATGATTGCTTCTGATCCCTATCTGAAGGAATTTGTCAAGGAATTCACCAAAGTCAACAACGGAAATGCCTATTACTCCAGCCTCAAAGGATTGGGAGACCTCATTTTTGAGGATTACAAACGAAACCGAACCAAACGCTTCTAAGCATGGACTACCAAAAACTAACTGGTCACCAACTCATTCAAATCAAAACACTCGGCCAACTCAAGGCTTCTGGATATACCCCAAAATCCATTAAAGAAGAACTTCGCGACAACTTGATCCTAAAAATCAAGCGTAAAGAAAATGTCTTTGAAGGCATCTGGGGCTATGAAGACACCGTGATTCCGGACATTGAGCGGGCCATTCTTTCCCGTCACAACATTAACTTGCTTGGGCTACGCGGACAGGCCAAAACCAGGATTGCGCGGATGATGACGCACTTACTGGACGAATATGTTCCGGTTGTATATGGATCAGAGCTAAATGATGATCCATTACAACCGCTTTCCACTTTTGCCAAAAATCTGATCGAAGAAAAAGGTGATGACACTCCAATCATCTGGTGGCATCGCGATGATCGGTACACTGAAAAACTGGCAACTCCCGATGTTTCCGTAGCCGATCTGATTGGAGACGTTGATCCGATTAAAGCTGCAACCATGAAGCTCAGCTATAACGATGAGCGGGTGATTCATTATGGACTTGTTCCAAGATCCCACCGTTCGATTTTTGTGATCAATGAATTGCCAGACTTACAGGCAAGAATCCAGGTGGCTTTGTTCAATATTCTGCAGGAAGGGGATATTCAGATCCGTGGCTTCAAATTGAGGTTGCCTCTTGATATTCAGTTTGTGTTCACCGCCAATCCGGAAGACTATACAAACCGAGGCAGTATTGTGACTCCTTTGAAGGACCGGATCGAAAGTCAGATCATCACCCACTATCCAAAATCAATCGAGATCGGTCGCAGAATCACTGCACAGGAAGCTAATCTAAAAGGCAAACCTGTGGAAAATATCCATGTGCCTGAACTCATGAAAGACCTCATTGAGCAGATTGCCATTGAGGCGAGAGGCTCTGAATTGGTGGATGAAAAAAGCGGGGTGTCCGCAAGATTGACCATATCGGCTTATGAAAATCTGATTTCCGCTGCGGAAAGAAGGCTGTATATGAATGGGGAATCCAATACCGTGGTGAGAATAGCCGACTTAATCGGCGTGATTCCGGCAATTACAGGAAAAGTTGAGCTGGTCTATGAAGGGGAGCAGGAGGGTGCCGGTCTGGTCGCTTACAACCTGATCGGAAAAGCGATCCGTACCCAATTTGTAAATTATTTTCCCTCTCCTGAACAAAAGAAAAAGGAGAAAAGCGGCAATCCTTATGTGCTTCCATTGGCTTGGTTTGGGGAAGGAAATGTACTGGATATTCTAGCCTCACAACCGGACAAAGAATATAAGAGTTTGCTCCATTCGGTACCTGGTTTGGAAGAAGTGGTCACCCAAATGGTCAAAAAACTACCGGAAAAAGAAAAGGAGTTCTACATGGAATTTGCCTTGCACGGACTGGCGGAATATTCCCAATTGAGCAAAAAGCTGCTGGATACAGGACTTCAGTTCAAGGACCTCTTCAGCTCCATGTTTGACATGAAAGAGGACGAGGATTTTGAAGACGAAGACGATAATTAAGAAAGGGGCGAAAGCCTCTTTTTTTTTGTAAATTTGGATTCCAAACAAGTTGACTATCACCATCCCCCAAAAAAAATAGACCTGATTTCTTGGTTGTCCAATCTTCAGGATGAAAACATTTTATAGCAATTGGAATCTATTCGAAAGACAACCGTCCAGGAGAAATATCAAAAATCCCTTTCTCCAATGAGCATGGAAGAATTTGAAAACCGGGTAGCAGAGGCAGAGGAGGATCTCAAAGCAGGGAGGATTATTTCCCAAGAAGAACTTAAAAAACGATTAAAAACGGGCAGGATTCTATGAAGATTTTTTAGTCAGAAAAGGCCTTAATGGATCTCGATGAAATTTTTGACTTTTACCGACGGCTTGCCAGTTTTGAGGTCACTCAGAATATTCTAAATCAGCTTATTGAAAAAGCTGATAATTTAGTTTCATATCCCGAAATGGGAACTATAGAAATATTCGATAAAACTCAACCTTACGAATATAGATTTATGGTCGAAGGCAATCACAAACTCATTTTTCGGGTATCGGAAATCGACAAATTGATTTTTATAGACAAAGTGTTTGATA
>DATIAI010000573.1:0-6265 GCA_035458065.1 Algoriphagus sp.
TAGGCTCCTAGCCAATATTTCAGTTGATCGTAACCAGCTCGATATCAAAAATCAAATCTTTCCCCGCCAGCTCATGATTGGCATCTAGAACAATTTTTTCCTCGGTCAAGTCTACCACAGTCACAGGCATCGGCTGTCCACCGCCGCCTTGAAGAACCAATTGAAGACCGATTTCCGGTTGAATATTAGGTGGCACCTGACTGATGGGCACCTCAATTATCATATCGTCACGACGCTCTCCGTAAGCCTCAGCTGCCGGGATAGTCACAGTTTTTTTATCTCCGATGACCATGCCATACACGGCGGCATCAAACCCTTTGATCATATTACCATCGCCCAGCGTGAAGCCCAGCGGTTCCCGGGACTCCGAGCTGTCAAATACGCTTCCATCATCCAGTCTCCCTGTATAATGAACTTTGACGGCATCTCCTTTTTTAGCTTGCATGAGTTTTCAAATTAGTGAAACACAAAGGTATGGATTAATAATTGTTCACCCAATCGGACATAAATGTCCGAAAACAGTATATTTTCGTACAATTTCGGACACTTTTCAAGGAAAATAGCCTCTTAATCCCCTTATTTGTACTTGGCATCATTTTCCCCCTACAAGGCCAAACAATTGACCATGGAAGCTCAGACACTAGGCAAAATTCTTATCATCGACGACAACGAAGACTTGCTCTTTGCTGCCAAAATGCTTTTGAAAAAGCACGCCAAAGAAGTAGTCATTGAAAAAGACCCACGCAGAATCCCTTTTCTGATCAACAACAACAGCTTCGACGTGATCCTGCTGGACATGAATTTCCGGGAAGACACTACCTCAGGAAAGGAAGGATTTTATTGGTTGAGCCAAATCAAAGAGATCGACCCCAAAGCGGTGGTGATCCTGATCACAGCCTTTGGAGATGTGGAAATGGCCGTGCAGGCATTGAAAGAAGGCGCGACTGATTTTATTCTGAAGCCATGGCAAAATGAGAAACTTATTGCTACGCTTTCTGCTGCTATTAAACTCAAGGAAAGTTACAACGAGGTGGACAAGCTTCAGAAAAAGCAAAAGCAGCTTCAGACTGATCTTAAAAAGCCCTATGCAGACATTATCGGTGCCTCGGCTTCGATGAAAAACATCTTTTCTATCATCGATAAAGTAGCTCAAACAGATGCCAATGTGCTGATTTTGGGTGAAAACGGAACCGGTAAGGAACTCATCGCCCGCGCAATTCATGAACGCTCCCACCGCAAGGATGAGATCTTTGTGGGAGTCGATATGGGTGCGATTACCGAGACGCTTTTTGAATCCGAACTTTTTGGACACAAGCGCGGTGCCTTCACCGATGCCAAAGACGACCGGGCGGGTAGGTTTGAGATTGCTGATAAAGGCACTTTGTTTCTGGATGAAATCGGAAATCTCTCCATGCCGCTTCAGTCCAAATTATTGACGGTTTTACAAAGAAGAGAAGTGACCCGAATCGGGACCAACAAAGCCATACCTGTAGATATTCGCCTGATCTGTGCGACTAATATGCACGTGCATGAAATGGTGATGGAAAACACTTTTCGTCAGGATTTGCTTTACCGGATCAATACTGTCGAAATCTTCTTGCCCCCTCTTCGCGAAAGACAGGACGACATCCCTACTTTGGCAAACCACTTTCTGAAAAGCTATTCCCAGAAATACCGAAAAAACTTCACGGGCTTCAAACCTGCCGCTATGGAATTGCTCCAGCGCTATCAGTGGCCTGGCAACATCAGGGAGCTGCAGCACGCTATCGAGCGGGCGATCATCATGGCCGAAGGAGACGAATTGGATACCCGGGACTTCTTCTTCCTTTCGGCAAAGCCGGCATCCGAAAAAGCCCCGACTTCAGTGACTTTGAATCTGGACGACATGGAGCGCAGCACCATTCAGCGGGCCATCGACAAAAACGGCGGAAATATCTCCAAAGCGGCAAAGGAACTCGGTTTGACCCGGGCTTCTCTTTACCGAAGATTAGAAAAATATGGATTATAGAGTCGGTTTGCTGGGCAGGATAGCCCTGGTAGCAGCTTCGCTGTTTTTACTTTCCTACGCCATGATCGACGATTGGGGAGTCTTTATGATCTCCCTTTTCCTTATTCTGGTGGTTTTTCAGATCATTTTTTTGGTGAGATATTCCGAAAGCTCCTTCAAAAAAGTCAGGCTCTTTCTGGACAATATCAAGCAGGACAAGTATTCCCAACTCTATCCCGTCAAGTTTGACGGTACGGAGACGGATGATCTGCACATCGAGTTCAATGCGATTTTGGCGAAGCTTAAGGAAGATCAGGCTGAAAAAGAAGCCAATTACCAATATTTCCGATCGGTCTTCAAGCACCTGAGCATTGGCCTGATCACCTTTGGAGAAAATGGGGAAATCCAGATTCTGAACGTCGCTGCCAAGCGTATCCTCAATATCGACGAACTCAAGAATATCTCGGAGATCGAAAGTATCAACAAAGAACTTCACCTTGCAATCCAAAACCTGCGCACCGGCGGCTCCGAACTGATCAAGATCGCCCATCCGGACGGAATCATGCAGCTCTCGGTCTATGTGATCGAACTGCTGATGCGGGGCGAACGCTTCAAATTGGTCTCCCTTCAAAATATCCAATCGGAACTCGAGGAAAAAGAGATGGAAGCCTGGCAAAACTTGGTCAAGATCCTGACTCACGAGATCATGAACTCCATCGCACCGATTTCTTCCCTTGCCAGCACCCTCAAAGGAGAAATCGAAGACAAAATGGATCACAACGAACCCATGAGTCCCAGCGAAATGGAAGACTGCCTGATGGGTATCAGCACGATTGAAAAGCGAAGCGAGGGTCTGATCAGCTTCGTGTCCGAATTCAGAAGTTTGGCACACATACCGGCGCCGAAGTTTGGGATTATCGGCATTTCCAGGCTTTTTGACCAACTGGAAGTCTTGCTTCAAAATCAGCTGGAAGCCCAGGGGATAAAGCTGAAAAAAGAACTCAACCCGAATGAACTGATCCTCTTCGGAGACCAGACCCAGATCGAGCAAGTGATGATCAACCTGCTTCAAAACTCCATTCAAGCCCTGGAAGATTCAGATGAAAAAATCATTACCCTAAAAGCATTTATCGACGAAGCCGGGAAAATCATCCTGGAAGTCTGCGATACCGGCAAAGGGATCGAAGAAGAGGCGCTGGGTAAAATTTTCATTCCCTTCTTCACCACCAAAAAGAAAGGCTCAGGCATAGGCCTCAGCCTCTCCAAGCAGATCATGCGTCGCCACAAAGGCAATATCCAAGTCCGATCCAAGCTCGGCGAGGGCACTACGTTTAAGTTGATTTTTAATGGGTAAAGTTCAGTAGGCAGTGTTAAGTCGCTGTTGGGAGGTGGATCAATTTGGGTTTGTTTGAGATGGTTTCTGACGCTTAACCAAAAGGTTTACAGAATATTTTATTTGAATTGAATTTACTCGCCAAAGAAAATTTTAGGAAATTCTGATTAATAGGTAGCGTTGAACTTTACTTCCTCGTCAAAGAAGTAGGATTTACTTCAAAAATTTATGAAACCCTTTTTCCATCTAGTCTCGACTTTTAAAAATTGTTTAAAATCTTGGCTTCTGGTGGCTATTTCTTGTTTGATTTATTTAAATGCCTGCAAAGAAAAGGAAGAGCCGCTTCCTGATGGTTTCAACCGAGTGGCAAATTTTGAATTGATCCCCTTTGATTCCGTATTTTTAGTCTGGCCTGGAGATCAGGAACTTAACCTTTCTCCAAAATTTACAGGAGCTTTTGGTGATGAAGTCATCTTACCTAGTATTCCACCCATCCAATTTTTTATTGATGGAAAACGAAGCAAAAATCCTCCCCGAATACCAACTGATAAAGAAAGGGAATTTGAGGTATTTGCAAAAATAGGCCAGCTCAAATCCAAGTCCATTAAAATAAGGGTGATCGATGTAAATCCTAAGACCTATGTCTCAGGGTTTAAAGTTTCCATGGGCGACTCAACCAAAGCTCCATATGCCATTTCAGGAAAGTCACTGGTAGATTTTAAGGTCAGTATTTTTGACTATAAAGGAAAAGAGTTTGCAGCGGAAGACAAACCTGACTATAAAATCTGGTTTGATGGAAAACTTTTGGAAAATTACCAACGAGTCCCTGTTTTGAGATCCGGAGAAATTCCTTTCTGGGCAGAAGTAGGGGGCAAAAAAACTGAGGTGGAAGTACTTTACGCCCGGGAATTACCAGATTTTTCCAAGAAATACTCTTTACCAATCATATTTCACATCATCCATTCAGGACAGGAAAAAGGAACTTACGAAAACCCGAGTCAAGAAAAGTTTGAACAACTCTTGAATGAAACCAATGATTGGCTGTTAGGTAAAGCAAAACCTGAATTTCGAAAAAGTCACAACCAGGTAGATCCCAATATAGAATTTCACCTAGCTACCATCAAACCTGATGGTAATACATTGGAGGAATCAGGAATAAATCGAATTTTCTCTGAAAAATTATCCTATTCCTATGGCGACGAAAAGACCTATGAATATCTCTTTGACCAAATGTGGAACCCAAAGGAATACGTTAATGTGTTTGTTATGAATATTGAGGGGCAAGGTGGGTTTGCATTTTATCCACCTGGAGAGGACGAAAATAGGCCTCTTACAAGATTTTATGGATTTGCGATGAATAAGGGATTATCCTCATTTACCATGATTCATGAAACGGGACATTTTTTAGGTTTACCCCATACTTTTTCAAAAGGCCAAGACTGTACAGATGGAGACCGTTTGCCGGATACCGAACCTTATAATGATGAAACAAAAAAATCCTACAGATTCCTGAAAACAAATTGCCAGGAAGAATTCTTTTTCGCTTCCAATGTGATGGACTATCACCCATCCGTCTTTAATAGCTTCACCTTAGATCAAGTGACCAAAATGAGAAATGTACTTGAAGTCGGGTCCTTTTTGCCTGTAAATTCAAATCCTAAAGATCGAATCAAACCGCAACCTTTGAAAAAGGGCATTTTTGACCCCAGCATCAAGCCGATTGATTAAAAAAATTGAAAAATCTTAATCAATTTTAATCTCCCATCTCGGCGTATTCTATTGACTTTTAGATTTAAGGTTTAATAGACGCTGGGAGTAGTCAGCGATAGCTATGTGGATTCTACAACTTTCTATTCTTTAGAAACTTTTCAGCTTTCGGAATTAATAACCAGCCCTGAAAGGGCGTACTGCAAAAGCCACAAATGCTAATTGGGGTAATCAATCAAACAAATCATCTTTGCACTGAAGGTGCGATTTATAAATGGTGTTGGCTCGGCCGACAATACCCGGCATTGCATACCGGGTTATTACGTGACGTGCCTTTGGCACTATGACTCAACTTTCATTCCCTCCACCTTGTCCGCTTGGGACTTGTCTATTGCCTTTCAGCTCAATGGCGGAGACAACTTAGGAATGCTTTGGTTGCTGGAAGAAGAAATAGAGGAAGTCGAATCCGGAGAATGGAAAGGTCGGGATTGGGATTTTCCGAAATACGAGGAAGTCCACGACATTCTTTTGATGCTGAGCAAGATAGAGGACTCCTCCTGATCATCCGTGAAAAAGGGAACCTGCTGGATTTTCTAGATGATTGAGTAGCCTATTCATGCAAGAATTTCTAGAATTAAGAAAGCCTGAAATTTTTCATTGCCAGGTTATCAAAAAAAAACGCCGATTATCAGACATTTTTATCCTTTTTGTTACAAACTGATATTCGTCATGGTATATTAAAACCTGCCTGGCTAGTTTTAATCATTAAACTTTTAACGAAGTGGCATTACCTTCCAAACTAAAGCGATTCCTTTTTTCAAAAAGCCTGGTTCCGCCCAAGAAATGGAGACCTGCCGCAACGGTTGTCGTAGCCTTGATTTTTGGACTTGGGATTTTTCTTCTGGACTTCAGCAATGCCTCTTCCTACCTCTCCGACGACCCACAAGCCTGTGTCAACTGCCATATCATGCAGCCCCAATACATCACATGGACGCACAGTTCCCACCGGGAAGTAGCACACTGCAACGATTGCCACGTTCCGCACAACAACGTCGCCAACAAGTACTTTTTCAAAGCCAAAGATGGACTTTATCATGCTTCTGTCTTCACGATGAGAGGTGAACCCCAAGTCATACAGGCTAGGCCCCCTTCGATCGAAGTCATCCAAAACAACTGCGTTCGATGCCATCAGGATCAAGTGACCGATGCCAAAATGGATGCTTTCGTCGCAGACCATA
>DATIAI010000574.1:0-6540 GCA_035458065.1 Algoriphagus sp.
AGTAACTTATACCGTCCCTACCGAGAATGCAGGTTCGTATGCATACACCGCTCGTTATATAGGAGCTGGTAGCAACGGATACAATGAAAGTGCTTCTGATCCAGTAACTGTTGAAGTAATTGAATGTGGTGGCTGTGAGGAAAGCTTTACTTATGTAAATAATGGAGACGGGACCTATACTTTTACCTACATTCCAGATTCCGACATGGATGATGCTGAACTTGTATTCACATTTGCCCAAGGAATCGCAATGGAAGGTTTGGCAGACTGGTCAACTAAGGGTCAAACCAAACAAAAGGTAATGGATCTTGTGGAATGTGAGGAGTATTCTTGGACTGTGACTTTGGATTGTAAATCCAATCCTGGTGCTCAAAACCTTTGGACTGACTTCAAAGTAAATGAGGTTTCAAAAAAAGGTACACTCAGTAACATCAAGTGTAATTAATCCCTAAAAAATACATTTAAACTTCCCCCGAGCTCTCCTCGGGGGATTTTTTTTGCATCAACTGGACCTTCTTTTCTTTTTAAAAACCAGAAAAGGTTCTAGGAAAATGATCTTTTTCTGACAATCCATTTGACTTTTTTTAACACTAAAAATAAGTCAACCAAGGACTTTTAAAGTCGGATGAATTGAATATAAAAATCTTAATAGATAGAAAATTTTTTGAGTTAGGATACCCTTAGCAATTCCTTCCCCCTGACTTCTCTTAAGCAATAGTCCTCCTCGGAAAAGGAATTTTTTGCAAAAACTAATAATACCTTTAAATCAAGGTTTTTTTTGCAAGAAACAATAAAATAACCTGCTTTTTTCAGGCCTTCAACTACATTTTTAACATGGTTTAAATTTTCCATTGCTTTAATTTTATTCAGCAACACAATCAAATATTTTATGTTAACCGCACGAAATGTCAAGAGCCTCATCGGGTTATGGGGACTGGCGCTTGTATTTTTAGTGTCAAGCTGTACGCAGTTTGAAGGTACTGATCCTAGCAAGGATTCAGATTTAACTAATTCCGAAATTACCGACAATACCGGTGAAGGAGGGGATTTAAACGCATTCACAACATGCGAAGGGCCTGATGTGCCCCCTACAGTATTTACGGGCGGATCGGGTGGAAACGTATCCTGCTCCGATGTCTGCAATTTTGGATATACTTCCGGTAGAAACGATTTCGTAGATGGTGCTTTTGTAAATCCATGGCCGGAGGGTTTTACAGTTAATGTCCATAAAGGAACTACTGTTTCTTGGAGTTTTGATCCTCCCGAAGGGTATTGTCTGAATGGAATAACCGTCATAGTGAAAGGAGGTCCTTCTGCAAATATTTATAACTATGGACCAGGAGTCACTTCAGATTGCGGATTGGTTTCTCCTAAGACTTCATCAGGAAAGCCAGCAGCATTGAGCAATTTGACTTTCTGCTATGATCTGGTAGAAATCCCTGAGCCTCCGGTAAGTGGTGGAGATCAGGACGATTGTATAGAAAATGGATGTTTGACTGCAACTGTGGGGGAATTACCTGACGGAGTAACTGTGGTATGGTATGATAACGCGGAAGATGGCAATGTTGTAGAGAATCCTACTCTTTGTGAAGTTGGAGAAGTGACCTATTGGGCTGAGGCAGTTCTTTTTGGAGGCTGTGTAAGCGAAACCAGAACACCAGTAACACTAACCTTGGAGGATTGCGATGAAGATGATGGTGGAGGAGGAGATGATGATCCTAATTGCGGTGAAGAAACTGCCTTCGGAGGCGGTACTAATGGAAAGCTTGATGGGGTAAAAGGTGCTTGGTGGTTCTATTTTGATACTGATGGACTTACTGAGCCTACAACCCAGACCATTTATGCTGGTCAAGTCGCAACCGACGGTACTGTAACTTACGATCCAGTTGAAGATTCCTTCACCCTTAATCTGGGAAGCTGGTCTCTCAACGGTGATGCTGAATCAGTAAAAGTTCAAGGATTCGATGCATTGCCTGAAACTAGGCCTGCCGCAGGTTTGTTTACAACTTACAAAGGAAACGAACTTGAGTTCGACGGAGATGGATCCCGATACTATGTCATTCACCTGGATCTCATCAAAGAATGTCCTGAATGAAAAAAATTAAGATCTAATTTACATTCAAAAAGCCCCGAAAAAAATTCGGGGCTTTTTTTGTCAAATAAACTAAAGATTACCGATCAGCACGATAAGCTATCGGATCTGGTTGTCCATCTTTATCACCTGTAATGTACCCATTGGTTCGAATACCCTTGAGCAAGAGGATCCCCGCTACATGGGGGGTAGCCATTGAAGTTCCACTCATAGAACTATAACCTCCACCTTTCGTGGTGGAACTAACTCCTCGGCCCGGTGCTGCAAAATCCACCGGGGGATTGCCATAATTGGAAAATGAAGACAAGGCCCCATTGCTGTCCATAGAGGAAATGGTAAATATTCCGGGACCATTAGCCCTTGCTGGGGAATAGTTACTTGCCAAATCGGAATTATTCATCGCTGCAATCACCATGAAAATTCCTTTTGCAGCGGCATTGATTACCGCCTGATCCTGAATACTGCTCGGAGATCCACCCAGACTAAGGTTTGCCACATCGCCCGGCTTACCAACTCCTGCCACATAATCAATACCCGCAATCACCCAGGATTTTTGACCACTGTTAGTCGGACCCAATACCTTTACAGGCACCACTGGTGCTCCAGCTGCTACACCTACTACACCGAAAGTATTGTTTTTGGCAGCGATGGTTCCAGCCACATGGGTACCGTGACCGTTTTCATCATCCAGAGTCAAGCTGATATCATCTGGCACAGCTTTGAAACCTAAACTGACCAAAACATTCAAATCTGGATGATCCAAATCGATTCCCGAATCAATGACAAATGCTCTATTGGTACCTTTGTACGTGGAAAATCCTCCCACCCTTTTGATACCCCAAGGCACTGTTTGGTTAGGGTCGGAGGTTTCCGGTCCATATTCTGGATCTGGCTCTGGGCTTGGAGAAGGTTCTGGATCTGTAGGAGCCGGTTCTGTTGGATCGGGCTCGGTAGGTGCCGGTTCTGTAGGTGATTGGGGACCTTTACCCTTTCCTCCTTTTGCTCCAGCTCCATCCATTGTAATCCATTCGTCCTGCTCTATCGCCATAACCCGGGAATCCATACGTAGGGATTTTACCTGTTCCGAACTCAAGTTTACCGAAAACCCGTCGATGGCCGCACTATAGGTCATCCGTACTTGGGATGGGGCAATTCTATAAGACGCTAATAGATTCTCCGAAAACTTCCTCATTGCTGCCTGGTTGCTCGCATAATCCGGGGATTTCCTAAAGTTTAGGGAATTAGGTTTCAAACTTACTATGTACTGATTCGGGATAATCTGGGAATAATTTTTTACCAGGTCCGAATCATCCAAAGCAATTTCTGGTTCTCCAGCTTCTTGGCAGCTAAATACCAAGGCTCCAAGTAGGACTATTTGGAGTAGTTTCACTTTTTGTACGATTTTCATGTGTTATTTAATTTCGTGGTTGAATTATTAGGGTGATTTATAAGCATTGTTTATTTTGAAGTATAATTTATTCAGATAGAATCCCCAGAATTGAATTTCATTTTTATAGACTAAAAAAACCTTATCTTGAGAGGCTTTTATTAATAATAAGACTACAAAGATCAAGGGAGACCTAGTCTATTAATAAACAAACTCTTGGGTGATTTTTAGGGAATTGGGTGAAATCCCATGATAAATAAATGTATTATTCTTCAATAAAATAAAATATTTTTTTGCAAAAAATATTAAAAGCAATATTTTATTTCTTTTTTACATTTTTCATATGATAAGATTCACTATTTTTCAATCATTGTTGCTTTGTTAAATTGAGAATCTTATTGATTATTTTGTTATCTATATTAAAATGAAATAAACCTGAAATATTCGTCACCATAATATATTTGAATTTGCGAATCAGAATTATGAAACTGGAGTTTAATATAGTTCTTGGCATCTGCTATTGGGTTACTACTTTGTTACTAGAAAACATTTAACTATAAATAAATTTAAATCTTACCTCTCTAAATTGGCTTGGGATTTCGAACGAAGGATTGATCGGAGTGATCTTTAGAAGGTTCAACACCCTAAGGTGGTTGTTTACCTTTCACCTTTGCAGTTTAATCGGACTCAGGTTGTAATCCGCGATAGCCTTCGGATGAACTACATCCCCCAACTTATTGGAGTTTTAACTCCAATTCTTCTATGCCTAACGCAATTATTTCACCAAATCCAGAAGGCCATAATCCACGATTTAATCAGTTGGTTATTTTGGGCTTACGAATGGCTATTACAAAAAATCCATTCACGGGTTTCAATTCAAAATTCAAGGGCTGAAAATCCAAAAAATGCTATTCCGCCAAAGAGAAAATTGTAAGAAGGATGCTTATTTGGAATAAATAATTCTTTCGATGCTGGTGAAGTCACTCCTTTTCATTTTTTTATCCACTCTTTTAATCTGGGACTCATTTTAAGTAGTGCATATTTCAAATGGATTAATCAGTTTGAACCAACCATGGTTAAAATTGTAACAACAATGGGTCAAATTGTACCAACAAGGGTCAAAATATAGAAACGATGTATCCAATATCGGCATAGTCCCTTGTCTTTGATTATTTGAGGTTTTGCTGGACACTGGGAGGAATCCACGTTAGCTTTTGGGAGTAATTCCAACACAATCCCTAGTGGAATACTTGTTTATAGCTTTAACCTTACTAATGTTCCTTCGTTAGTATTCGATTTTTAGTTTATTGGTTTATATCAATCCTGTTTAGAGCCCCGTGTTAGCTCTTTATGATAATAGAATCAGACAACAGAAAATTTGCCTTCTTTTTGCCCCTTGGATGAGGTTTTTCTATGAGACCTCCTATGTTTTTACCAGGGGAATTCAAAAAAAAAGTCCGACTCTTTTGAGCCGGACTTGATTATTTTATTGAAATCGGAATTAATATCCAGGGTTCTGATCAATAGGAGCAGTGGTATTGTTTTGGATTTCATCCAAAGGAATAGGCCAGATAAACCGATGGTCGCTGTAGGGAAGGTCATGGCTTGTCACAACCGCACGGTTAGTTGTATAGAAATCCAAGTTGTTGACAGTACGTGTTTGGGCCTTCAGTGGAATACCAGTCATCACGCCAGCGCCGGAGAGTCTATGGATATCAGCCCATCTACGACCTTCTGCCAAGAACTCGATTCTGCGCTCATTGTAGATGGCAGTCAAAACTCCAACCTGTCCGCCCAAACCGGCAGCTGTGAAAGAAGGAACAGTATCAGGAAGTGCACGGTCTCTTACAGAATTCAGCAAAGTCACCGCTACGTCAAGGTTACCCAATTGTGCATTTGCTTCAGCAGCATTCAGGACAACCTCAGAGAATCTAAGGATGGTGTTTGGATCAGTTCTTGTCACTGGATCAATGTACTTAGCGCTGTAGATACCGGCAGCATTTCTACTTGTCAGCTCAGAGCGTCTAGTATCCTCTGCATGCCAGAAGCTAGCTTTCCAGATCAAGGGAGAAATTTTCACCAAACCACGTCCTCCATTGGCAGGGTTGCCATACATTGAAGGCAATGCACCATTTACAGTACCGTTAGAAGTATCCGAGTTAAGGAAAGAGAAGATATTGTCTGAGCTAGTTCCTCCTCTAAAAGGAGTTGCTGGGTTGGCAGTAACTGAATACAAAGACTTAATTTTTTCATATTCTGTCAATACACCTGCCCAATCTTCTTTATGAAGCAAAACTCGGGTTTTAAGTGCTATAACTGCGCCATAGCTTACTCTAGATACTTCACCTTTTCCTGATCCAAGAGCATTTTCCGCATCAACAAGATCTTTAAGAAGCTGGGTATATCCATCCTCTACAGTTCCACGCCCTACAGCTTCACCTTCAGGCACTTTGGGCACATCATTAATAGCGAATGTTCTGTAAGGAACACCAGGTGCACTTATATCATCAGAATAAGGTCTTGCAAAGTGAACCAGAAGTTCATGGTGAGCCAAGGCTCTCATGAAGAGCATTTCACCCTTATAGACCTTACCCTCTTCGGCAGTCAATACACCGCTTGCCACAGCTGGATCGATGTTTTCAAGAATGATATTCGCTCTGTTGATCAGTCGATAGAGGGAAATCCACATCCCGTTATTATTGGCAGACTGCGGTGTGTAGGAGTTGTTGTAGGTAATCTCATAGAATGCCTGGTCATTGTACATGTCCTCGCCTCTCATGTCACCCTGCTCCACATTGGCAGCACCAAAAGGATATCCTCTTCCGTTTACAACAGATCCGTTATAGTAACCTCGCTGGGCGGCTTCATACACCCCCAGTACCGCAGATTCGATTCGTGCAGCGGTAGCAAATGCCTCCTGATCCGGTATTAAGTTTGCCGGAGTCAATTCTGTGACCTCGCAGGAACTGATTACACCCATCATGGCAAAACCTGCCATTGCGAGTTTGAAATTTTTTATTGAAAACTTTGTCATTTTAGTTCTTCGTTTTGGAGATTGAAA
>DATIAI010000575.1:0-6227 GCA_035458065.1 Algoriphagus sp.
AGACAGACTGGCAAAGAACCTACGGTCCAGGCCGTGACGGGAGGGTTTCTTCCTCGTCATCTGAGGCGATGGAAGATGCTAACAATGGTTGGGGAGCAAGATACGACGGTTCTCCGGTTGTCCAGTTTGACAATGTGAGCAGACCTTATTCGTTTACCGGAGAAGGTCTTTCTGACTTTTATGAGACAGCATACACTCTGACAAACTCAATCGCATTTGATGGTGGCAATGAAAGTACCAATTATCGATTCTCCTTCTCAGACTTGACAAACAATGACATTATGCCAAATGCTGAATTCAGCAGAAGAGTGGCCAATATCAATGTAAACAGCAAGCTGGGTAAGTTTACTTTGGGAGTTAATGGCCAATATTCTTTCCAATTGGCGAAGAATAGACCAAGACTGTCCGACTCTCCCGGAAATGCCAACTTTGCTATGTTAGTGAAACCAGGCCATATTCCTTTGGACGTAATGAAAGGTGATCCAAATAAACCTGGAGCCGTAGCTGATGGTTCAGAACTTCGGTATCAGCAGAATACCTTCCAAACAAACCCTTACTGGGCTGCCTACCAGTTTTACCGTCAGGATGAGACAAACCGAATTTTGGGTAATTTCTCCTTGCAGTATGACATTACAGATTGGTTGTATGTAAGAGGCCGAATCGGTCTTGATTTTCAATCCAGAGTGGATGACAGCTCTGAAGCTTATGGGACAGCTTACAAACCACGTGGTGACTTCAACGTAACCGAAAGAACCATCAGAGAAGACAACGCTGATTTATTTATTGGTTTCAATAAGACCTTCGGAGATTTTGCCGTTGACGGTTTTGTTGGTGGAAACAGAATGAGAAGAACTGCCGAAAGCCTTAGAGGTGGTGGGAACGACCTGGTAATTCCGTATTGGCACAGTGTCAAAAACGTAGCTGCTCCGACTATTGATTACAATTTCTCGGAATACGGCATCAACTCCTACTTCGCGGCAGCTAACGTGGCTTACAAAAACATGCTTTTCTTGAATTTGACAGCTCGAGAAGATCAGTTTTCAACCCTTTCCCCGGATAATTTCAAACTCTTTTATCCATCAGTAAGCTTGGGAGCCGTGATCAGCGACATGATTCCACTTCCGGAATTAATCACCTTTGCCAAGGTTAGAGGTTCATGGGGCCAAGCAGGTGGTGGAGCACCTAACCCATACGCGCTCAACCTGACTTATGGATTGGTAGGAAACGGTCACTTGGGAGGAAATTTGGGTCAGATTAATAACGGTTCAATCCCAAATGCATCTTTGAAACCATATACATCAACTGAATATGAAATCGGAGCAGATATCCGATTCTTCAAAAACAGATTGGGTATTGATGTGGCATATTACAACAGATTGACTAAGGATGATATCCTGAATACAGGTATCTCCAGTACTTCCGGATTTGGATCTACTACTGTCAACATCGGTGAATTGCGAAACAAAGGGATTGAATTATTGGTGAATGTGACTCCGATTTCCAAGGACTTCAAATGGGATGTTTCCTTCAATTTCGCCAACAACCTTTCGGAAGTGTTGAGTTTGGGCGTCGATGCTTTTGGAGAGCCAATCGAATTTATCAATTTGGGCAACAGCCGACTACAAAGGGAAGCTATCCGCCACATTGTGGGTGAGCCTTTGGGAATGATTGCAGGCTACAAGCATCTGACCATTGACGGTCAGAAAGTCTATGATGCCAATGGTTTCCCAGTGACTACTGCTGGTTTGGAAACAATTGCGGAAGGTCGTCACCCGATTTCCGGCGGTATCAGCAACACGTTTAGTTACAAAGGATTCAGGTTTTATACTTTGATCGATTTCAGAAGTGGCGGTAGCATGGTGTCTGGCACCAACTATTATGCGTATTTCTATGGTTTGCACCAGGAGACCATGGTTGGCAGAGATGGTAACCTGACAGTATCCGGTGTAGATGTAAACGGTGAAGCCAATACTTGGACAATCGGTGCAGATGCAGCCAATTCCGCAAACTACACTTTGGATCAATATTACCAGGCTTATGCAAGAGTGACTGAAAACATCGTGTATGATGGCTCATTTGCCAAGCTAAGAGAGTTGAATTTCGGCTATACTTTCTCAAACAGTTTCTTGAGCAAAACACCGATTCAGACGCTTACACTTTCTTTTGTAGGCAGAAACCTGGCGCTGTTGTGGTCTGATATTCCAAATGTGGATCCAGAATCTGCCTACGCTGTTGATGGAAACTCTCAAGGCCTGGAATACTTCGGTATGCCTACCAACAAAAGTTTCGGATTTAACCTGTCGGCTACTTTCTAATCAATTGGTAAAACCAAAAAAACACGCGAATTATGAAATTTACAAATAAACTGGCGGCTCTACTTTTGGCGGGTTCTCTTGGGCTTTTTTCTTCTTGTGACGAAAGTGCCCTATTGGATCTCAACGTGGACGAAAATGCTGCTACCACTATAGATATGGCGTATCTATTCTCTTTGGGTACTTTGAGAATAGCTTCAGAATATGAAAATACCCGGGTGCCGATGTTATATGCTGCGACTATGATCCAGCACACGGCTTCTACTGCAGGCTACTTCAGCGGAGATAAATACCTCTACAATGCCCAATACAGCGGAGCCTATATGGAAAGTCACTACACCAGTGTGGTCCGACTGCTTCAGCACGTCATCACTCAGACTCAGGACGATCCTACAATGGACAATTTCCGTGCTGCGGCCACTGTGTTGAAAGTATTCGATTTGCACCGGATGACAGATATCCATGGGGATATCCCATATTCTGAAGCCGGAAAAGGTTTGGAAGGTCCAGAATATTGGTTTCCTAAATATGACAGCCAGCAGGAGATTTATTATGCGATGATCGATGATCTTTTGGAGGCGAGAAGCTTGTTTTCAGAAACCGCAAGAGGCTTTGGTGCACAGGACTTCATTTATAACGGAGATATTGCCAAGTGGAGAAAGTTCACCAACTCACTGTTGATGAGAATTGCAATGCGCATGAGCAATGTGGATGCAACCAAAGCCCGTGAAGTATTTGTGGAAGCCAGCAACAGTGGTGCTTTTGCTTCCATCGATGACATGGCAATGATCGAATTTGCAACTGGTCCTCAGGGTGTAAATAGAAACGGTCTGAATGACGGGTATTGGGGAAACAACAAGTACTCCAGAGATTGCAAGATTTCAAAGACTTTCCTGGACTGGATGAGAACCAACAATGATCCACGGCTTACCATTGTAGCCGGAGCTACTGGTAATCCAGACGACCCTACTACCTGGGTGACTGATGCTGCTGCTCAAAAAGGATTGCCAAATGGATATACCTCAACTACTTTGAGGCCTTTGTTGACTCCGGAAGAACTCGCTGCCTATAATACCAATGGCAATAGAATCTTCTCCATGCTAAATCTAAAATACCTCGATTGGGAAGATCCATACTACCTGATTTCTTACGCTGAAGTTGAATTGATGAAAGCTGAGGCTTCCTTGAAAGGCTGGATCACTTCTGATGCTTCTGAGCATTTTACAAAAGGCGTGACTGCAGCTATCAGATCTTGGGAGCTGTTTGATCCTTCTTTTGCCAGAACCCCTCAGCAAATTCAGACTTACATCAATGGAAGAGGTTTTGCTGCGGCATCCAATCAGGACAAACTTCGCCTAATCGGTGAGGAATATTGGGCTGCCACTTACCTCAATGACATTGAGTCTTGGTCTAACTGGAGAAGAACCGGCTATCCGGTATTGACCCCAACTCAGGATCCAAATGCATTTGAGGGTAACTTTATCCCTAGAAGATTGAGATATTGGGAAAATGAAATCGGTTCCAACCCTGAAAATTATCAGGCTGCAGCTGCAAGAATGGGTGGTGATCTATTTGCCACTAAAATGTGGTGGGACGGAGGAAATTAAACTTTCGTTAATTTAATCCTTTGACAGAGGTTTTGATTTCGGTCAAAACCTCTGTTTTTTTAATTTTACCCTGTTCCAACTTAAATTACCCAACCAATGAAACAACTTCTGATTGCCGGATTTTTAATGGCATTTGCCTGTGCTCCAAAAGAAAAAAGTGTCGAAACTGAATCAAAAACCTATTACGTCATTGGTTATGTGGCTGGCTGGAAAGAGATCAATCCCAAGGATATTCCCGCCGAAAAACTCACGCACATCAACTATGCTTTTGCCAATGTGGCCGACGGCATTGTGACCAATATGGAAGGAAGAGAGGAGCGGGACAGTACCAACTTTTTGAAACTTCAGGAATTGAAAAATCGAAATCCTGAGTTGAAGCTTTTGGTTTCAATCGGCGGCTGGACGCATTCCAAAGGCTTTTCGGATGCGGTTTTGACTGAAGAAAGTCGCAAAAAACTTACGAATTCAGGCATAGAATTTCTCCTC
The DNA here is from genome assembly GCA_035458065.1 of Algoriphagus sp. Taxonomy (GTDB): domain Bacteria; phylum Bacteroidota; class Bacteroidia; order Cytophagales; family Cyclobacteriaceae; genus Algoriphagus. The sequence continues at coordinate 4,406 of DATIAI010000575.1, forward strand.
AAATACAATTTGGACGGATTGGATTTCGACTGGGAATATCCAGCTCTTCAAGGGGATAACAATGTGGTGCGGCCGGAGGACAAAGAGAATTTTGTCGCCATGCTTAAAAGTTTCAGAGAAGCTCTGGATTCCCTTGGGTCAGTTAACGGAAAGCATTACTTGAGCACTATCGCCTCGGGAGGTTTCAGAACTTACCTCGAAGTAAATAATATGGCCGAGGCTCAGAAATACCTAGACTTCATCAATATCATGGCTTATGATTTTTATACTGCCGGAGATGAAATTACCGGCCATCACGCCAATCTTTTTCCCAACGGAGCCAAAGGGAGATCTGCCCAGACAACAGTTGAAGAGCATATCGAATTCGGTGTCCCTGCCGAAAAGATTGTGATGGGCGTGCCTTTTTACGGGAGAATGTGGAAAGGCGTAAATCCTAAGGATAGCGGACTTTTCCAGTCAGGCAATTATGCAATGGGATTACCCTATCAGCAGATTTTCGCGCTTTCCAAGAATTCCGCTTTTTCCAGATTTTGGGATGATAAGGCAGGTGCACCCTATCTTTTTTCTCTGAAAGATTCCAGCTGGATCACCTACGAAGATCCGGAGTCTCTGGCTTTGAAAATGAAATTTGTCAAGGAAAAAGGACTTGCTGGGGCAATGTTTTGGGAAATGTCTGAGGACAATACTGGGACATTGCTTGATGCACTTCACAATGCCTTAAATACTAATCAGGATTCAAGTAATTAATTCATGAATTTGATTGGAGTAGATATCGGTGGATCTCATATTTCTGCTGCAAGAGTAGAATGGAATGGTAAAGAGGCGGAAATCAGTAACTTTTTCGAAGCAGATGTGGACACTTTTCGATCCAAGTCAGAGATTATTTCGGATTGGTCCGATGTGATTAAGAAGGCGATAGGAAGCCAAACTGATGTGCGAATTGGGATTGCCATGCCCGGGCCCTATGATTATCCTCAAGGGATTTCCCTGATCAAAGACCAAGGAAAGATGAAATCACTCTATGGTCTTTCTGTGAAAAATCTTTTGGCTGAATCCCTTCATTTAAATCCTGAAAACATCTCCTTTACCAATGATGCAGAGGCATTTCTTTCCGGGGAAAGTTTGGCTGGGGCAGGACGCGGATTCACCAATTCCATAGGGTTGACTTTGGGTACAGGACTGGGTTCTGCCATCAAAATACAGGATGTTGTCAAAGATGCCATGCTTTGGACAGCACCTTTCCGGGATGGAATAGCAGAAGATCATTTGGGAACTGCGTGGTTTCAAATTTTTGCCTCCGAAGGCTTCGGGATAACTATTTCAGGAGTAAAGGAGCTTCTTTCTGAGCGGTTTGATCAGCATATTGCGGAGCAGATATTTGCTCAATTTGGAAAAACGCTTGGCGAGTTTTTGGCTTTTTATATCATCCGATTGCATTGTGAGGGTGTGGTACTGGGTGGAAAAATTACCCGAGCCGCAGAGCGGTTTTTACCCTATACCAAAGCATTTCTGGATAAGTTCGACTATCCGATAGAAATCCGTATCTCCCAACTTGAAGAGAAATCAGCCCTGATCGGGGCCTGCCTTTCATTCATTTCAAAATCAAATCCTTCATGAAGAATTTAATTGTTATTCTGTTTCTGACACTTTTTCAAATATCAGGTTTCGCCCAGGAATCTTTTGATCTGATTATCGTAGGCGGAGGGGCAAGCGGAACGGCTGCCGGAATTTCTGCCGGACGTCTAGGTACCAAGACTTTGATTATAGAATCAACTCCCTGGCTTGGAGGAATGCTAACTTCTGCGGGAGTTTCGGCGATTGA
>DATIAI010000576.1:0-2035 GCA_035458065.1 Algoriphagus sp.
ATAATGAGACCATTCCAAAAGACGCTATAAGGATGGCTGCAACACGGCCTATTTGACCCAATCCATCCCAGAAAAACTCATTCCAGGCTAACTTCCTTTTAGGTATACTCTTTGAATTAACAACAATTGTCTTTTGCTTCAACCTGAGTATCTCTCCCATCACTTCCTCTTTCATTCCCTGAGGTGGCTTGACTAATTCAAACCTTGCCCTACACAATATTTCTCTGGCAGTTTTCATAGCCTGAAGTTGTTCAGGATTGGCTTCTCTCCATTTATTCCAATACTCACCAAGTTCTTTATCCGGATGGTTTACCCATCTGATAAATTCAGGGTCGGTTAGGAAGTCTTCTATATTCTTCATTTTGTTTTCTTAGTTGATAGAAATAATGTTGGTTTAATTGGTATTTAATTTTTGGAAAAAGACATGCACTACTTACAGTAATTTCCTGAGTTCCTTCAAAGCTTTGTACATCAGGTTTCGACCGCTTTGATGACTTTCCAATCCCATTATTTCTTGGATTTGGGTATAGTTAAACCCTTCAAAGAAACTGTAGTAGATGATTTCCCTTTGCCTTTTGCTCAACTTTGTGATTGCTTCATTCAAATGGGTAATTTTTTCAGTAGTTAACTGTTTGTCAATGAGCTGTGCTTCATAGGAAAGGGTAAATAGAAAATCTGCCGGAATTGCATCCAAGGAATCTTTTATCCCTGGCCATTTGGAAATTTCTTTTTGAAGCCTTCTCTTAAGGCATTTAAAAAGGTAAAATTTTATAGAATCAGTTGACCCGAGCTGCCCCCTTCGTTCCCGTAATTGTATAAACAAATCCTGTAACGAGTCTTTGACGATATTTGGATCAGGAACAATGCTAAACCCGTAGCCAAACAATATTTCAAAGTAGGTTTCATAGATGAAAATAAAGGCAGATTCATTTCCTTGTCTAAATGCATCCCATGCCTCCCCATCTGAAGAAAAAGGAGGAGATGCAGACGATTGAAATCCTCTTTTTTCATGAGGAGTTGAAGAAATTTTCTTTTCAGGCATTTTGGGCTACTCTCTGATGAGTAATTGGTTTAAAACCGAATCACTATGACATATTAAACCTATGCCGAATAGAAATTACAAAATTCTCTTTGGCATATACTAGGCAAAGCAGAATTATCCGGAATCGTAACCTAGTTTTTCAAAAATTATTTTCACATTTATATATCTAATTGATATTCATTGTTCTAGTCTAATTTTCATTCGCGTTTTTGTTTCCAGTTTATGAGTGTTTGGCTTCCAGAAACCCTAATCTGTCTACAAGGAGTCCAGGGCATTTCGTAAAACATAATAATCCAATTTAAATCATATGATAGGTGATGATATGATTTCCAAAAATATTTTTGACATGAAGGCTTGCGGTCAAAAACTTATTTGAACAAGAAAAGGAAGCCTAAAGCTCACCCTCATCCGCAAAGGAAAAGTAGCCTTTTTGGGAATCATGATTTGATCCATTACCGACAGTTCTAATGATTGAAATATTTCCTTAAGCCTTAGGGTCCGGTATTGATTGAACAGATTCCCAGCACCCAGTTGCCACTGTTCAAAAGTACGATGTGAACCTGCTCCAAATATTCTATAGAATCCAGGTTCCAAAATCTGTACAAAACTCCCATAGACATGGTGGGGGGCTGATCCAAGGGGTCTTTTACTGGACTTGATAGCAGGCCTGTATGCCAGGGCAATTTCAGCTACTTTATTTAAGCGGATTGATTCATTTAAGGCTTCCATAATTTTTTTTGTTTTTGTGAAACATGAATTATGGAAATACCCCTACCCTGTTCCGACCAAGGCCAAGTCAAAATGGAATAAAATAGCAGGGGAATTTGCAGGTGCTTTATCTAGTAAGTTCTTGGCGTCTCCAGCATTACTTTGTTTCATCACTCAGGAAATCCTGGACACCCTGAATACAGGTAATCAAACAAAAACATTTCATATTGATTTTATGAATTAAAGGATTTCACTTAAAGAGCTTGTCTGGTTAGATTGGGTAAT
>DATIAI010000577.1:0-5322 GCA_035458065.1 Algoriphagus sp.
GAAAGACTTCTTGGGTCTCTCTCAAGTGAAAAATCTGGTCACTGATCTTCCACTTGAACCCATCCAATCTCCTGAATTTGCGGCAGTTTATGCCATGTTTTTGGTTGGGGAAAAAGTAATGCCTTCAGGGTATTTGTTGAAAGAAAAACAAGCTGCCTGGCAGGAATGGTCATTGAAAAACAAACTGGTTTCTAAGAAAAACCTAGAACAACATCTTGCCTTTTCAAAAGCAATTGCGGACCATGTTTTAGGAATGGCGAGAACCGATGGGTATATCCAACTTACCGCACTTAATCGCTACACTCCAAAAGAAGGCGAAGGATTTTGGTATCCAACTCCACCTGCCTACATGGCTGCCGTGGAGCCGGAATGGAAAACTATGCGGACTTTTTTCCTTGAAAATCTGGAAGAATTCAAACCAGCTTCGATGGCCGATTTTGACCTCAACACAGGAAGTCCATTTCAACTACAGCTTCAGGAAGTCTATGAGAAAGGCAAAAAATTAACCGAAGAGGAGAAATTGATCGCAAACTTCTGGGACTGCAATCCATTCAAAGTGGAGTTTACGGGTCACATGGCAATCGGTGTGAAGAAGATTTCTCCCGGTGGACACTGGATCGGCATCACCGGGATTGCAGCGCAAAAAGCTAGACTTTCTTTCGCTGAAACGAGCTACATCCATACCCTGGTTGCCCTAACCCTTCACGATTCCTTCGTCTCATGCTGGAAAGCAAAATACGAAACCAACCGAATCCGCCCGGAGACGGTAATCAATGAAAAACTCGATCCCCGTTGGAAGCCCTTACTTCAAACTCCTCCTTTCCCGGAATACACTTCTGGACATTCGGTCGTCAGTTCAGCTTCCGCCGAGATTCTGACAGGTTTTTTTGGAGAAAACTTCAAATTTATGGATTCTTCAGAAGTCTATTTCGGACTGCCTGAACGGGAATTTGACAGCTTTTTACAGGCAGCTAATGAAGCAGCGATCTCCAGATTATATGGTGGGATTCATTTCAGAGATGCCATCGAAAACGGCGTAGACCAAGGCCGGAAGATCGGAAAAACGATTTGGGAGAAGATTGAAAAATTGTAAGATTCTAAAATTGAAAAATTGACATGGCAAGCCACTTCTATATTTACACCTTAGCCATTTTTGGACTATTCATCCAAAAAACCCAGCCAAAACCAAAATCAGAAAAACCCAACATCATTCTGATTTTTGCAGATGACATGGCCTATGGTGATTTGGGTAGTTACGGAGCGAAAGAATGGGAAACTCCAAACCTGGATCAGCTCGCGGCAGATGGGGTAAGATTCACCCAATTTTACGTTCCTCATGCAGTTTGTACCGCTTCTCGGGCAGCATTACTCACAGGTGCCTATGCCAATCGGTTGGAGCTGTTTGGCGCAATTGACCACACCGCTAAGCATGGATTGAACCCGGATGAAACCACCATAGCAGAAATGCTCAAAGCTAACGGTTATCAAACAGGAATGGTAGGAAAGTGGCATCTGGGACATCACCCGGAGTTTTTGCCAACACGGCAGGGATTTGACAGTTATTTCGGCTTGCCGTATTCCAACGACATGTGGCCCAATCATCCCGAAGCTAAAAATTATTACCCTCCGCTTCCCCTGATCGAAGGCGAAAAGCCAATTGCCTATCTCGAAGACCAACAGGAGTTGACCTCTTGGTACACCTATAAATCACTCGAATTCATCGAAACAAACCAAGAAAAGCCTTTTTTCCTCTATCTAGCTCACAGCATGCCACATGTTCCTCTATTTGTTTCAGAGAAATTCAAAGGGAAATCCAAGCAGGGTATGTACGGGGACATGATGATGGAGATCGACTGGTCGGTGGGGGAAATCCGCAAAAAACTAAAAGAGCTTGGTTTGGATGAAAACACGCTGATCATCTTCACATCTGACAACGGTCCTTGGCTGTCCTATGGAGGACATGCGGGTCTTCAGGCCGGACTGAGAGAAGGCAAAGGAACCTCCTGGGAAGGAGGAATCCGGGTACCAGCGATATTCACATGGCCGGGAAAAATCCCTTCCGGAAAAGTCCAGAATCAAGCAGCAATGACCATAGATGTGCTACCGACTTTGGCAAAAATCACCGATTCCAAACTTCCTGATCTCAAAATTGACGGCTCGGATATTTGGCCTTTGGTCATAGGGGGAAAAGCAGAATTGAAACCGTATTTCGCTTACTACAATCAAAATGAGCTACAGGCGGTCATTTACGGAAAATGGAAATTGGTTTTCCCGCATACCTATCGCACCATTCCTCCGGGAACAGAAATGCGAAATGATGGCATTCCTGTGAAATATCAAAATGTCAAACTGGAAAAAGCCTCTCTATTTGATCTATCCAAAGATCCGGGTGAAACAACTGATGTATCGGATCAAAATCCAGGAATATTGGCCCAATTAAATGGATTTGCCGAGCAGGCTAGAGCTGATTTAGGAGATGCCTTGACAGGAAAAATTGGGACTGGCAACCGAAAAGCCGGGAGAATAAGTTCTGTGAATTAATGACTGATGACAAGTTTTTTGTCATAAAAAACTGCCATTATATCCCCCGATATAGCATCTAAGTAAATTTCCTGACTTTTCGTTTCCCCATCGGGAGTTTTGCCCATTTCTTTGGCATATACCCAAGAAAAGGAATTTCCCCTAGGATAATATTCAAACCTAGGCTGAATGTCGTTGAAAGAATCTCCAAACTCGCTGATAAGTTTCTTCACAATTTCTGTCTGGCTTTTTAATTTCCAGGACTTCTTTTCCTCTGATTCCCACATCCAAAATTGAGGGAATTTGGGAGCCACTACCACAGCCCCATTTTCAAGAAACACACTTTCCGTCGTGTATTGTGCAATCCCATTAGTCACATCATTGAATGAAAAGCAAATTCGATAGGAAGTGGTATGAGGGGCATAATTATTAGGAATGCCCAGTTCATTGAGTCGATCGGTTTCAAAAATATGTGCTGTAGAAATGTATATTTTGGAAAAGGCCTCTTCTCCAACTTTCATAAGGAGCTCATTTTTTATTTTGTCGCTTACCTCCTGAGGGATATCCTCCCATTTGCGAAAAGGTTTGGGATAATAATCCCGCATAATTGGAGTGCCACCCCAGTTATGAAAAAGTCCTATCTCTTCATCCTGAAAATTGGAATCCTTTTCCAATTCTACCAGTAAAGTATCCGACCGATTCAAGTCGATTTCTTTCCAAAAAGGAAAATATTCCCTTTTTTCAATGCTTATGAAAAACCGATTCTGCGGTGATGGGGTGACTTCTCGATAGGTCCCTCTGATAAAATGAACTCCATTTTTCCCAGATTCCAAATGAGCATAATTCAAATAACCATTTAGAATGATTTCGGAATCATAACCCGATATCTGATCGCCCGATTCTTTGTCAATGAATTTGAAATAGCTTTGCCCAAAAAGAAATAAAGGGGAAACGAATAGAATTGAGGTAAAAAGGATTCTGAAAATCATAGATCTTATTTAACTAATTCAATAAATGAAAAATTATTGATAATTACCTTTCCAATCCACCTCTTTCACAAAGAAATCCAGCAATTCATCCAATAAAACAGACACCTCTTTTCGGTTTAGATTCTTTTCCGGAGAAAATACCCCTTCCAAAGCTCTTTTTTTCCAAGCCATTTTAAGGTTTTCATCTTTGAGTTCAGGCTGAATCAATTTAAGAAAAACTAACAGTCTTGCTCCTGTCAGATAATCACCGGAAGCCCCCCAAAAGTCCTTCAATTCAGGATATAACGGTCTCAACCCGTCCACCACTTCGTATTCTGTTGCCAGCCTGTCTGGATAAAACCAAGTCTGATTTGCCCATAGATATGGAACTCCCTCTCCTTTGAAAATCCCAGCTGCGCCGGATTTTTGCATCGCTTGAAAGTGTGGATGAATAGGATTCATATCCAGAAAAGGCATGATGTAGGCATTTTGATCGAGTAAAAGCTGCTGAACCCGACGTATCGAAACTTCTGAAAGCGGTTTTTTCTGTTCCAGTGCAACGGTTGCAAAAACTCCTGCAGCTTGTCCTATTCCCAAAACCACAGGCTGAAGCCTCGAAGCACCATTGACAATATTTGAAACGGAAATGCTTTTCTCCGCCAATATCAAAGCGGAATGATCGGCTGGGATTAAAGCTCCAAGTGGCACATTGTAAGACGGTACCCTGATTTTGATAAAGTCAATCGCCGGAGCGTCCTGATTCTTTTTGTGGTGGTGATCGATGGTATAATCCCCTACAGCGACACCTGTTCGATAAAACGGACTGGGCGCAGCATAAGGAGTTCGAACATAAGGCAAGGTCAAATCCACCAATCCAAGATATCTTCTGGACTCCCGATGGTATGGAATCATTGGAAGTTTATCATCTGTCGGATATTCACCTTCAGCCAAACCCAAGTGCTTAAATCCCAAATCATGCTGAATGTAATAGACAAACCGCAGTGTGGTTTGCTTGGCTTTTTCGATTTCAAGGTTCCTTTGTTCTGGACTCAGTTCCACCAAATTGACGTAGTGATCATTTCCGCAATTAGGCCAATTGATCATGTATTTGCCATTGGGGAGCTTTCCGTAATCGAGCATTTTTCCACAATCCAAAGTGGGTACATTGTCTGTAGTTGGATCAGCATGGGCACAGGCACAGGCAAATTCAGCCGGATCATAGTTTGCAGGCTTCGGGATAGTTTTGTCTGCCCCAGAGCCAAAATCCTGCAATGTCGCAACATAAGTCAGATCCTGAATGATGTCATTAGCTTGCACGGGAGCGAATTCTTCCCCGATTTCCGCTCGGGCATCCATTCCCAATCGGTAAGGCAAACCCTGAGCCGCAGCCACATCTCCAAGTTCGGTTGCATCGATCAAGATCGGAGCTTTTACAGTTTGAGTTTGCCCGTTCTTGGAAAAGGTGACTGTCCAAAACCCATTATTATACTCGGCTTTTTTCCAATCACTTTCATAGGATATGGTCAAATTCTCCACGCCGGAAGCCATTTTTTTCAATATTTCATTACCCACTTTGGGCTCAAACAGCGTATTGCTGACCCATCCGGTAGAAAGCTTTTCTGGACCTCCGTAGTATTTTTCAAGTTCGGTTTTGAATTCACCCCAAATTCCTGAGGGAAGTCGGTGATTCCCATCAATCGCCGAAACTCCCGCAGAAGTTAGCATTCCTCCAAGCCAGGGAGTTGATTCTATAATCAAAGTCTTGGTACCTAGACGTCCGGCAGAAATTCCGGCAGCCGTTCCGCTTGCCCCTCCGCCTACGATAATCAGATCA
>DATIAI010000578.1:0-2429 GCA_035458065.1 Algoriphagus sp.
TCGGTTCATAAAAATGAAGAGGTTCTTTTGCCAGTATCAATTCCCCATTTTGATTGATTGTCAAAATCCGCTCATTTGGAATGGTGTCTTTGGATTCAACCAATCCCCTCCCAGCCATATTGGATTGGCCGGCAAGTATAAAAACCTACAAATCTTTTTTCTCGGGTAAATTCAGCGGCTTACTTTCCACTTTCGGGAAATTTTGAGTCCTTTTTAGGCTATCTACCTGAGCAAATCCAAACTGAAAACAAAAAAGAAAAAGGCTATTCCAAAGAATGATTTTTATTACTTGTTTACTTCTTTCCAATCTTATAACCGACATATTTTTTTATTTACAAAATACCAACAAAACTCTTATTTGGAACAGAATCCCCTATTGGAGGAGGGGGAGAATAAAATGGACATATTATTTACCTACTTGAATATGTTAACCAGAAAATTCAAAAACATTGGAAACTCAAAAATAATTTTATCCATAACCGCATATCCCATTGAAAACGGCACTTATCCCTTCATTAAATCTCGTGTGAATTCTAACTATTCAATTACACAAAGTCCTTTCTCCATTTTCAAAAATTTGGATTTCTTTTTTGCTTCGCACCCCATAATTCAAGCTTCGATAGAATTTTCAACGGCTTCGGCTACCTTTATTTCTTGATCTAAAGACTTGAATTCAATTTGGTGACATCAATCATTTAAATGAAAAGATGTCATACAACCGTTTGCGCCAACTATCCTTTACACTGATTGCCGTTTTTCTTTCAGTAATCCCATTGAGGGGTCAACAATTCACCGTCCGGAATTTTCAGGATCTTTTGGACCTTGCTATGAGCCAGTCGGCTGAAAAGCAGATTTGGGAGCTCCAACTTCTTCAGGAAGAAACATCCCAACGGGAATCGAAATCAGAGCTTTTGCCCAGGCTAAGAGCTTATGCCAACTGGGACAATTACCTGGAACTTCCCGTTCAGCTTCTCCCTTCCGAAGCTGTTGGTGGAGAGCCGGGAACTTTTACCGAAATCCGATTTGGTACAAAGTATCAAGTCAATCTGGGAATGGAGCTCAGCATACCTTTAGTAAATCTGGAAGTTTGGAACCGAATCAAGACCGACCGACTCAAGTTTGAATTGGCCAAGGAAGATATTTCTACCCAGGAACAAGCTTGGATAGAGGAACTTGCAAGGTCATATTACCTTGTGCTGCTTCATAAAGAAAGTCTGGAATTAGCTAAAAATCGACACACCTTATCGGACTCCATTTACCAGTTGGCAAAAGTAAAGTTTGAAATCGGTGACCTGGAACCTCTTCCCTATCACAGAATCGAGGCTTCGGCACGATCTGCCAAACACCAGATTTTCACTCAAGAAAAACAGTTGAAAACAGCTCTAAACAGCCTTAATCGGCTGATTGGGGGAGATCAACTGACAGAACTTGAGGTGTTGGATCAACTTGCTGGTCAAATACCGGAGACACGTTCAACCGATTATGATTTGGAGCAATTACCCGAATGGAAAACGGCCCAAAACAGGGTCACACTAACCGAACAGGTACTCAAGCAATCCAGAACAAGCAATCTCCCAACTCTAGCTGCAACAGGAAGCTTTTATCAACAAACCCTTGGTAACCAATTAGATCTTCAGGATGCAAGTTCTTTTGAGGTAGGAGTTTGGGGTTTAAGACTGGAGTGGAATATTTTCCAAGGGGGGAAACAGAGAATCAAAACCAAAACTGCAGCTCTGGATTACCAAATCGCTCAAAAACAGCTGGAAGTAACCAGACAATCTTTGGTAAAGGAAAAACTGGATCTGGAAGCTGAAATAATTCAGAATCAAGCTTTAACAGCTGGGTTTCTGCCTTTGATTTCGGTGTATGAATCCAATTATCGCATTGCAGGAATTCAATGGACTGAAGGTCTTATTTCCGTGGATGAATTACTGCAGGTAGAAAATGAATGGATTGCACAACAGCTTGAATACCTGGTCTCCTTATCTGAACTCGGCACTTCCAAAGCATTGATTTCCATTCGTAACCACTCCTATTCTAAAAAATATTGAACCCAATATCCATGAAATCGAGCATGACCCAAAGCGACACACAACAGAGGGATGATGATTACCCATGCGGGAACCCATGTGGCATTTTAAAAAAATTTAATCCTATAAATAAATTAAGCCTAATACTCGGCATAGCCTTGATTGGTACTGCAATATCCTGCACAAATCCGGAAACGATTCAACCTGAAACCAAATCGGTCATGGAAGCCGTCTATGCCTCGGGTTTTCTAGAGGCAGTAGGCCAAGTTGAACTTAGATCTCAAACGGAAGGTGTTTTACTGAATGAATTAGGGACTGAGGGAGAAAAAGTAGAAAATGGGCAGGTTCTGTTTACCATTTCCGGCTTGGCATTGGATAGTCGACTCCGGGCTGCCCAAC
>DATIAI010000579.1:0-5317 GCA_035458065.1 Algoriphagus sp.
GATTCAAAATCATAGCTGTAATACCAAAGGGTGGAGTGGAAGATTATCGGGTGGTAATGAGGAAGGAATTGTAAAGTACGATTTACGATTTTTGATTTACGAGGCTTTCCAGAACCTTAAATCTAAATTCCAGTGGGCTACCTTTGGATTTGTCGATTGAGCTTCATCTCAGTGTTGTAAATCGTACTTCGTAAATCGTACTTTTTAATTCAACTTTGCAACCCTCCAAGTTTAGAACTACCTTTGCGCCTCATTTAGCGGTCGAATCACCCGCTTTACCAAAAATTCAAATGACTACCCAAGAGTTAGTGGCCGCTGGCCTGCATCTACCTATCATGGAAGCCTTCTACACCATTCAGGGAGAAGGCAGATTTACCGGACATCCCGCATATTTTATCCGGCTGGGAGGCTGTGATGTGGGTTGCGTTTGGTGCGATGTAAAGGAAAGCTGGGAAGCTGCCAAATGGCCAATATTAACCATTGAAAAAATTGTAGCGGATGCTTTGGCTTTTCCAGGGAGGCTAGTTGTAATCACGGGAGGTGAGCCGTTGATGTACAATCTGGATCCACTGACCAAGCTTTTGAAAGAAAAAGGTTTTACGACCAATATCGAAACTTCCGGTGCGCATCCATTTTCAGGGGATTTTGACTGGGTTTGTTTTTCTCCCAAGAAATTTAAAAAGCCCCATCCTTCGATCTACCAAGTGGCAGATGAACTGAAAGTGGTAATATTCAACAATAGTGATTTTGCTTTTGCAGAGGAGCATTCAAAGCTTGTCAGGGAGAGCTGTGAACTTCGGCTGCAGCCGGAATGGAGTAAGGCTGCCCGTTTTACGCCCGAGATCATTGAGTACGTTAAAATTCATCCAAATTGGAAAATATCTCTCCAAACTCATAAATTTATGGACATCCCTTGAGTCCATGCGCCCTGCTTTGTTCTTTATTTTTGCTTTTTTCCTCATCCTCCACGCAGAGGCGCAGACGTATTCAATAATTGACAATAGAGCAATCAAGCTCTATCAGGAAGGGGAAGAGTTGACGCTTTCCAGGCAATATGATGAAGCAATCATCAAATACCAGGCTGCAATCGCCCGGGAGGCATCTTTTTTGGAGGCATATGTAAAAGCTTCTCAGTTGATGATTACCCAAGGACGGTTGGGCGAGGCCGAGAAAGTTGCCCTTGCAGGAAAATCCAAATTGGTTGGAAAAAACGCAACCCCGAGACATATCGCAGATTATGGCTGGCTTTTTTCAAATCTGTATTTAAAGCAGGGGAAATTTACAGAAGCTTACCGGCAGTTTCAGGAAGTCGACCCACTTTTTGACGAGGCTTTCAAAAAGTCCATGTACTACATTGAAATGAAAGACCAAATGGATTTTTTGGGATCACAACTCGGTGATATTCGCTCCATCAACAAGGAAATGTTGGAATCACCTCTGAACGAATTTAACCTTCAATATTTCCCTGTATTGACTGCAGATGGGGAGCAGATACTTTTTACTAAAAGAGACGGAATAGGGAATTTCGATAAGGAAGATATTTTCACATCGTTTTTGGACCCGGCAGGAAATTGGACCAATCCACAAAGCCTTGCCCAAGCAATCAATTCTTCCTTCAACGAAGGGACGTGCTCTGTTACAGCTGATGGAAACATTCTTATTTATACCTCCTGTGATGCTCCTGACTCTCAGGGCAGTTGCGATTTGTATGTGGCATACAAGGTAAATGGTACCTGGGAAAGACCTACAAATATGGGGGCCAAAGTCAATTCCCGATTATGGGATTCCCAACCTTCCCTCTCTGCGGATGGGAGAATCCTGTTTTTTTCATCCAACAGACGTGGAGGTTTTGGAGGAAATGATATTTGGTACAGCATCAGGCAAAATGACGGAAGTTGGTCAGAGGCCAAAAACCTTGGCGAGGTAGTCAATACTCCAAAAGATGAAATATCTCCGTTTATGTTTTTCAACAATGAAATCCTGTTTTTTGCCTCAGACGGGCATCAGGGATTTGGAGGAATGGATATTTTTCTCTCCAGAGTGAAGACAGGGGAATTTCAGGATCCGGAAAATCTTGGGCTACCTATCAATGATCACCTGGATCAGGTGGCTCTTTTCATTACTGCTAAAAAGGATTACGCTTATTATACCGAGCTGACTACCAGCGCTGAACAAAATGACCGTTCGCTTCTCTATCGGTTTAAATTTCCCGAAGATATCTACCTGGGAGATAATCTTACCGTCACTGAAGGGAAGGTTTTTAATGCAAAAACAGGTCAACCGGTGGATGCTACACTTTCTTTGGTGTCCCTTACCAATGACAGCACACTTTACCAGTTCCAATCTGACGGAAAAACCGGTGCTTTTATGATGCTCTATCCCGAAAACGCCGTATCGGGACTTTATGTGGAAAAGAAGGGTTTCCTTCCCAAAATCTACAATGTGGAGCGGGACAAAATCCAAAATGTCAAAGACCTCAAAGTTGAACTTACACCGGTTGGACCTGGGGAAGAATTTGTGTTCGAAAATGTCTTTTTTGAATTCGATAAGTTTGATTTGGAACCAGAATCCATGACTTCACTGAATCGGTTATTGAAGTTTTTGTTGGAAAATCCAAATGTCAATATTCTGATCTCTGGTCATACAGACAACGTGGGGAGTGCCGCCTACAATCAAACTCTAAGCCTCAGAAGGGCTACCAGTGTCCAATCATTTTTGGTAAATGCCGGTCTTCATCATGGTAGAGTATTGGTAGAAGGTAAAGGAGATAAAGAACCGATGGTGCCAAATTCCAGTCCGGAAAACCAAGCCCTGAACAGGCGGATTACCATCAAAGTCCTGTAGGATTTCAGAATAATATTCTGAATATATCAAAAAAACATTTTGTAAATTTTTACCGTTGGGTAATTGTTTTTATATATCTATTGTCTATACAATAAAATCAAGACATAATTCTAATTTTTATAACGGCCTTGTCTTTATGTATTCCTTTTCAATGGTTAAATACTGTAGGTTGATTGAAGGAATATCAATAGCATTTGTACTATAGCCGTTTATTGAAACACTACCTTCTAAGCTAAAATTGGATTTTTAAAAGAATTTAATTTTTTTTTATACGAATTAACTTTTGTTAACATTTTGTTGACCAAATAATAATTTGAATTTCATTGAATCTGTAGTTCTTTCAAAATAATATTCTGAAAAGATGCAATTTCACATTGTTTTTGTTTGATTGAACCTCAAAACTTTTGTATATTATTCCTTGTATTTCAACTTGATATGTTCAAGATTAGGAATATCACAGCTTATTTAATTTAACCAAAATTTAACCAATATGAGGAAAGTTTTACTTCTAGGACTCATGCTGTTTTTTGTTGGCGCCCAGGCGTTTGCACAAGATCGTGTGATAACTGGTACCGTATTGTCCGCAGAGGATAATATGGGAGTACCAGGAGCGACAGTTCTGGTAAAGGGAACCACAATTGGTACTGCCACCGATATTGATGGCAAGTATTCAATCAGCGTCCCTTCCGGAAGCAATGTTTTGGTTTTCAGTTTCGTGGGGTTGACCACCCAGGAAGTGACGATTGGAAACCAAACAGTCATCAATGTTAATTTGGAACCGGATGTTCAGTCCCTTTCCGAATTTGTGATCACCTCCTACGGTGATCAGTCCAAAAGAGAAATCACCGGTGCGATTGCTTCGGTGAAAGGTGAAGTGTTTGAAAACCTACCCATGCAATCCTTCGACCGAGCCATTCAGGGTCGAATAGCTGGGGTTCAGGTAACCTCCACCACAGGTCAGCCAGGCGGAACCCTCAATGTTCGGATCAGAGGTGTCGGCTCCATCAATGCCGGAAATGATCCACTTTACATTGTTGACGGTGTCCAGCTTGGGTCTGGTTCTCAAGGCCAAGGAGGTTCTCTTTCTTCTCAGGGCCCTCAAAACCCACTAGCAGCCATTAACCCAAATGACATTGAGTCTATCGAGGTGTTGAAGGATGCAGCAGCAGCAGCGATTTATGGCGCCCAGGCTGCTAATGGTGTGGTTTTGATCACTACCAAAAAAGGTAAAAAAGGAGCAACTCAAACCAAAGTTTCCGTTCAGGAAGGTATTGTGCAGCCTTTGAATCTTTATGAGGTGATGAATTCAAATCAGGTGGCAACGATAAAAAGAGCAGCATATGAAAATGCAGGTCTTAATACTGCCAATTCGGATGCTACCTATGGAAGCCCGGAAGATCCGAATCTTGATAATTACGATTGGGTGGACGAACTCTACAGAAATGGCCGATTGAGCATCTATGACCTGAGCATGTCGGGTGGTGACGAAAAGACTAACTTCTATGTGTCCGGAGCCTACACCAAACAAGAGGGACAAATCATCCAATCTTCCTATGAAAGAGCGACTGGTCGTTTGAACCTCACCCACAGACCCAATTCGAAATTTACCATCGCAGCAAACCTCTCACTTTCTTATCAAAGAACAATGGGATCAATTGCCAATGGTAACTTTGTAAACGGGCCCTTCTCTGCTGGTTTTACAATGAGACCCAATGTGCCGATATACAATGAGGACGGGACATTTAAAGCAGATTATCCTTCCAATCACAATTTTGGATACAATATAGTCCAAGGTGTATACCAGGAGCTGAGAAGAGGAACTACTGTTCAGACGGTTTCAAACCTCCAATTGAATTACCAGATTACTCCCTACTTGAGTTGGACTTCTTATTTCGGGATTGACTTTGCAGATAACAGGGATGAAAACAACAGGCCATCTACCATTCCGGTATTTGCCTCATATAATGGACAGTCCACATTTGCTGACCGTAGAGCCAATAACTACAATACCAACCATAACTTCAATTTCAATAAGAAATTCAATGAAATCCATACCATTTCAGGTATTGCAGGATTCGAATACAAAGGGTATCAAGCAGAGGAAACAAATGCCACTGGTCGTGGATTTGCTGATCCGACTCTGATTTATTTACAGAATGCCGCAGTCCCCTTTTCAGTAGGGGGTTTCTTCACCGAATATAAGAGGATGGGCTTCTTTGGCCAGGTGAAATATGATCTCAATGATAAATACACCGTGGATGTTACCGCCCGTCGGGATGGTCACTCTAGATTCGGAGAGGAGAATAAATGGGGAACCTTTGGGGCGATATCCGCAGGTTGGAGAATTTCCTCTGAAGGATTTATGCAAGGTCTCGAATTCTTAGACAATATGAGGTTAAGAGCATCCTGGGGTCTGACAGGTAACTCGGAAATAGACAATTTTGCATCCAGAACGCTGGTAGGAACATCTGGA